>JANXNT010001224.1 GCA_025353985.1 Limnoglobus sp. | reverse complement strand
GTGTCGGCGGCGGCGGATCGGTTGCCGAGCGACATCGACCCGCCCGTTATTTCGAAGCTGAACTTCAACAAGTTCCCCGTCATCTGGCTCGGCGTTCACGGTAACAAACCGCTGAGCGAACTCAACAAGTTCGTCGATTCGACATTAAAACAAGACATTCAGACCGTGCCCGGTTGCGGTGGCGTGATGTTCGGCGGGCTTCGACAGCGGACGATGCGGATTTGGCTCGACCGCGAACAACTGCGTTCCCGCAAGATGGACGCGCTCGATGCATTCCAGGTAATTCGCGATCAACACGTCGAACTGCCCGCCGGTTACCTCGATGGCAAAAGCCGCGAAGCCGACGTTCGCACGATGGGCGAGGCACGCACGGCGAAGGAATTTCAGGATCTAACCGCGAAGAATTCGAAGGGCCAGATCGTGACGATCGGCGACCTCGGCACCGTCGAAGATGGCCTCGCCGACAAGCGTTCGTTTGCCCGCTTCAACCGCCTGCCGACCGTCGGCGTCGGCGTTATGCGTGCGACGGGCGCGAACGTCGTGCAAGTCTGCGAAGAGGTCAAAGCCCGCCTACCCGCACTCCGCAAACTCGCCGAGCCACTGGGCATCGAAGTGAGTATCTCGACCGATTTCTCATTGTTTATCAAGGACGATATCGAAGAAGTGAAAGAAGCCTTGTTCCTCGGCGTCGTGCTCACAGCGCTCGTGACGTTCATTTTCCTCGGTTCGTTCGGCACCACTTTGAACGTGTGTATCTCGATCCCGACCTCGCTCATCGGTACGTTCATTGCGATTAAAGCACTCGGGTTCACCGTGAACTTTATGACGTTGCTGGCGCTATCGCTATCGGTGGGTGTCGTCGTCGACGATGCGATTCTCGTACTCGAAAATATCTACCGGCGCATGGAACTCGGCGAGAGTCGCCGCGAGGCGGCAATCCGCGGTGCGCGCGAAATCCGTTTCGCCGCAATCGCAGCGACGTTCTCGATCGTGGCGATCTTCCTCCCCGTGGCGTTCATGAAGGGCGCGATCGGCCAGTTTTTCTACCAGTTCGGCATCACGGTGACGGTGGCGGTGCTGCTCTCGCTGGTGATTGCACTCACGATCACACCGATGATGTGCAGCTTGTTTTTGAACGTGCAACACCCCGGCCAGCCGCGAATTCTATCGCGCACGCGGTTCGGTTGGCTGTTGCGGCCGCTCGATTACTTACACCGTTACCTGTTTCATCCGTTGCTGTTTTGGCCGACGAATCGCTTGCTCGATGCCACCGCGTGGGTGTACGTCCGCGTGTTGCGCTACGCACTGCGTCGCCCCGCCGCGTGGATGCTCCTCGGTGTCGCGATTGCGGCCGCAGCGGGCGTGTTCGTGTTCGGCGTCAACGTGGCGGTGCCCGATTTTGCGAAGAAAGTAACGGGTGCAGACCGCGTCGAAGTGCGTCCGATTGGCCGCGAACTGATACCGAGCGAGGACCAAAATCGCTTCGTGATTAACATCATCTGCCCGATTAGTACGAGCATCGAATACGTCGATGAAAAGATGGCGTACTGCGAAGGCGTCGTCGCCGCGATGAAGGATCCGGAAACCAACGAAGACATCGTCGCGACGCTGTTCAGCACGATCTCGTTTCGGCCCGGTTCGCTCATCACCGAAGGCACGCTTTTCGTGCGGCTCGTCCCCTCGACGGAACGCTCCCTAACGCAGAGCGACGCGATGAACGAAGTCCGCAAACGCCTTGGCAGCGTGGCCGGCGTGCGTATCGTCGTGCTCGATCTGTCGACGCAAGGCTTCACGCCGACTCGCGGCTTCCCCGTGAACTTTGCGGTGCAAGGCCCCGACTGGGACACCGTGGCAAAACTGTCCGAGCAGATTCGCCGGAACCTGATCGATAGTGGCGTCGTGACCGATGTGAACAGCGATTATCGACCCGGCATGCAGGAGGTTCACATCGTGCCGGATCGCGAAAAAGCGGCCGCGCGGAACGTATCGATGCGACGGCTGGCGTTCACGATTGCGGTCGGCACCGGCGGCTTCCGCGACGGACGTTTCACCGCACCCGCCGTGGGCAAGACCAACGAAACCAGCCCCGGTGGTGGGCGACGTTACGATGTCCGCGTGCGTTACCGCGAAGATCAACGATCGTCGCCCGATGCGATTCTCGACGATTTTGTGAAGTCCGAAGACGGTGCGTTGATCCCGCTGCGCGATGTCGTTACGGTTAAGGTGATCTCCACGTTGCCGACGGTTCACCGGTATAACCACCAGCGTAAAGTCGAACTGACCGCGAACATGGCCCCGGGCGTGTCACAAGGCGAGGCGATTAGCAAATCACTCGAACTTGCCGAAGCGACGAGGAACGAAATGGGGCTACCCGAAACGTATCGCTTCGTCGTGCTGGGGAATGCCTCCGCGATGGCGCAAACACTCGACAGCCTGCTCGGTTGCCTGGTGTTGGGCTTCCTGTTCGCGTACATGATTTTGGCCGCGCAGTTCAAGTCGTTCATCCACCCGTTCACAGTGCTGTTGGCGGTGCCGTTTGGCGTGACGGGTGCGCTCGCCACACTCTGGTGGTATGGCGACACGCTGAACATGATGAGCATGATCGGCCTCGTTCTGCTTGCGGGGCTGGTCAAAAAGAACTCGATCGTACTAGTCGATTACGCGAATCAGTTGCGTCGCCGCAAGCATTGCACGCCCGAACAAGCGATGGCCGAAGCAGGTGCGGTGCGGCTGCGACCGATCTTAATGACGTCGATTGCCACCATCGTCGGCGCGATCCCGCTCGCCATCGGCGTGAGTGCCGGTTCGGAAACACGCGCCCCGCTCGCCCGCAGTATCATCGGCGGTAGTTTGCTCGCCACCGTCGTCACGCTGGTCGTCGTTCCGGTTTTCTACTGTGCCTTCGAACGGGCCATTTCCTGGCTCGCATCGCAGACTAAAAACGTAGGATAACGCGATGACAAATCTCATCCGCACCGTCGCGATTCTCGTCACAATATTTGCAACAATCCAAGCATCGGGGCAAAACCCGGATCGCCAGAGTGGCGACGTCTCGTTTGGCTGGACGAGTTTTCAGACGGGTGCAGCAAGCAAGGCCGTTGGCTTCTCGCCAAACAGCCGCGACGTCGTACGGATTTCAACGAATGATATCCACATTTGGGATATTGCTACCGGCGAGACTACGAAACGAGTGAAATCGTTCGTGTTTGCCGATCCAGATCGTTTCTCGCTCAGCGCAGATGGCAAGCATGTTGTCGTTCTCGAAACGGCCGATGATAAATGGGGAACGCTTCACGTCATTGAAACAGTCACGAGTTTGCAGAAACATACGCGAAAGATTTCCAACCCGGAGAACATGACGGTTTCCGACGATGGCGAGTACCTCGCAATCGAGGATAAAAAGGGCTGCCGATTCGAACGCACCGATGGCACTGCTGCCGCGATTGTGATTCCGAAAGTGACAGCGATCAAGCGGTTGTCGGCATCGCAAGATGGCAAACGTTTCGCGTACTGTCACTCGGATGGCAGCGTGTCGGTGCGGTACGCCGATCTGCCGAATTGGGAAGTCACGCCGTTGAAGGATCATCGGTTTGCTACAGTCACGCTCAGCCGCGATGGCACGCAACTGGCCACGACGTGCTACCGCGAAAACGACGAGAACGCCAAACCGGCTGGCCCGATTCAAATCTGGGATGTGGCGACGCGGAAACCGCTGCGAGACATGGCCCCGACGACGTGGTATTATTCGCACCCAACGCGGATCCGGTTTACACCGGATGGCACGATGGTCGTTGCTGGCGATCAGCAGCACCTTCGCGGTTGGTCGGTCGCGACGGGCAAAATCGCGTTTGCGGTCGATAACTCGGCGTGGTCCGGGAGCTTTCAAATCTCGTCGGATAGTCGCTACTTGGCAATCGATGCCGGTCGGCCAATCGTGTGGGATCTGTCCACCAGCACGCAGCCCCCTGCCCTGCTCGGCCATGCCGGGTTGGTCTGTGACATGGCGTTGTCACCCGATGGCACGCTTGCAGCGACATCGGCTCTCGGCAGGCCCGATGTTTACATCTGGAACACGACAACGGGAAAAAACGTGACAGCATTGCGTGCCGAGTTTGCGAGTTCGCCCGATTCGCAGCGCGTCGATCCGGGCCGCATTCGGCTCGGATTTTCGTTCGACAACCAACGCCTGTTCACGATGAACGAAGCGTCCGGCTCGGCAGGCCCACTTCGCGTGTGGGCGGTGAAACAACGGCATCTCGTTTGGGAAAAAGCGATCGCCACGCGTTTCGCACCGGAAGCCGCATACACCAAGCACGGTTTGTTCGTCGGCCTCGATCGAACCCCCGCAATGCTCGATACCGATACGGGGCGTACGATCTGGACGAAAGCCAAACAATCGAGCGCGGTGCGGCCCGTCGTGTCACCTTTCGGCGATAGTCTGGCATACGAAGATCGCTCGGGCACACTCATTCTCGATCCGAAAACGGGCCGCGAACTCGATCGTTTCCCCGGGACGCCGCTCGGTTTCACGCCCGACCTCGGCTCGTTATTCCACACGAACGATGATGTCGTGATCTGCCGGGAGGCAATCTCAAAGTCGAATCGTCTATCGAAATTAGGCAATATCGAGACGATCTGCCACGAGGCTGGCGTTGGCGCGAACTACGACCCGAACTTGACCAATTATCGTCTGGTCGATCTCCAAACGGGCACCGACATTTCGCGATCCACGATCGTCGACACGCCGAAAACAGAAAATGACACCGTACTGTCAGCGGATGGTCGGTTACTCGCGAAACTTAGCCCCACATCGATCATCGTTTGGGAAACCGCTACGGGTGAGGAACTGTATCGAAACGAACACACGCTCGGCGAACCAAAACTTGCGATGTTCTCGAAAGATGGCCGCACGTTCTACACATCGCACGGCAGCATTGTGCATGGCTGGGACATGACTTTCGGCAGATGGGCGCGGGCGAAGCCGACTCTCGAAGAAATCGCGAAAGCGAAGACCGACTTCGGCGGCAAACCGGCCGTGGCGCGGCGAGCGATTCACATGCTCGCCGCTGAACCCGTGGCCGGTTTTGCTTACGCGAAAAATGTGACGACACCCGCAACCGAAGGCGACATTCAACGGTACGAAAAGTGGATCGCGAACCTCGATGCGGCCGCGTTCGCGGACCGCGATACCGCCAGCCGTGAACTGGCATTGGCCGGTTGGCGAGCGGAATCGATGATGCAACGCACACTGAAAGAAACCGAATCGCCGGAAGTGCAACAACGGCTGGAAACGCTTCTGGCGAAGCCCGATGTGCGAGCGATTCGCGCGATCGAACTCCTCGAACGGATCGGCACACCCGAAGCCATCACCCGCATTCGCGAACTCGCAAAACTACCGACTGGGCCGTTGGCCCGTGAAGCCTGCCGAACCTCTGCCCGCCTCCCCGCGAAGTGAGTCGATGAATAATTCCGATAGCGAATCGCTCCCGCGCGAACGTCCCAAAGGCGGCCTCGCCGATCAGAGCATCCGCAACCCCGTGTTCGCCGTCATGCTGGCGGCGTCGATGTTCGTGTTCGGCTATCTCGGCTACCGCGAGATGGGCGTGAGCCAGTTTCCCGAAGTCGATTTCCCCGTTGTGACCGTGGTGATCGCGCTCGAAGGTGCGTCGCCCGAAGTGATGGATGGCGACGTGACCGATGTCGTCGAAGATGCGGTCGCGGGGGTCGAAGGCGTCGATTACATCGCGTCGCAAAGTTACCAGGGGATCAGCCAGGTCAACGTGTTCTTTCGGCTCGAGCGCGATGTCAACATCGCGATGCAAGACGTGCAAAACGCCGTTTCGGCGGCCCGGCGGAAACTGCCACGCGAAATCGAACAGCCCGTCATCGCGAAATTGAACCCGAATAACCTGCCCGTTCTCTGGATCACGCTATCCAGCACAACGGTGTCGCACGGCAAGATTTGCGACTTCGCGGAGAAGGATTTCAAACAATCCGTCGCCGCCATCGCCGATGTTGGCGGTGTACAATTTGCCGGTTTACGGGCACGAAACGTGCGAATCTGGCTCGATACGAACCGCATGTGGGCGTACAACCTGACCGCTGCCGAAATTCGCACCGCCATCCTCAGCCAGCATCAAGAACTGCCCGCCGGGACGATCACGAGCCGCAGTATCGAGTTCAACGTGCGGGCGATGGGCGAAGCGTATAGCATCGACGAATTCAAACGCATCCTCCTTACGCGTCGTAACGGCCAACCGGTGTACCTCGGCGACCTCGTGGCGGCAGTGGAGGATGGCACCGAAGACGAACGCAGCGTGGCACGCTACAACGGGCAGCCCGCCGTCGCGGTGGGCGTTCGCAAAGCAATCGGCGGCAACCTCGTCGCGGTGTGCGAAAACGTTAAGGACGAACTCCCCAAACTCCGGCGCACACTGCCCGCCGGTGTCGAGATGCACGTGCCGATCGATTACTCGCTGTTCGTCCGCGAGAACGTCAACGAGATGAAGTTCACGCTTTTTCTCGGTATCGCACTGACGGCAGTCGTTTGCTTCGTATTCCTCGGTTCGATCGGCACGACGATCAACGTCTGCCTGTCGATTCCGACTTCGCTCGCCGGGACATTTTTCTTTGTGAACTATGGCATGAAACTGTTCGGGCACCCGCCGTTTACGATCAACCTCATGACGCTCCTCGCGCTCTCGCTGTCGGTGGGTGTCGTCGTCGACGATGCGATTCTCGTTCTCGAAAATATCTATCGTCGCCGCGAAGAGGGCCTGAGCCGCTTGCGTGCGGCACTACTCGGTGCGAGGGAAATTCAGTTTGCCGCCGTAGCCGCCACGCTTTCGATTGTTGCGATTTTCCTGCCGGTGGCGTTCCTTTCGGGCACAGTGGGCCGCTTCTTCTTCCAGTTCGGCGTGACCGTGGGCGTAGCCGTACTCCTGTCGTTGGTGTCCGCTTTAACGCTTACGCCAATGCTCTGTTCGTTGTTTCTCGATGCCCGCCACGGCCATCGTGTGACGATCCCAAGGCGGCGAAAATGGTCGCTCGGCGTCATCGGTGGCATCACGCTGACGCTCCTGTTGTTTGGACTGCGCGGCCTAATCGCGATGCCGTTTGCCAAGCCGTACGCGACATGGTCGGACCCAATCGCGCCGTACCTTGGTAAGCCGTACGCATTCCCGGCGGCGTTCCTGATCGGCTTCTTCCTTGCCACGCGCGGCCATCAGCTTTACGCACTCGTAGACCGTTTCCTGCTGACGCCCGTGCTGATTCTGCCGACCGACCTCGCGCTCCGTGGCGTCACGTTCCTCTATCGTCGCATCCTGGTGTTTTCGTTAAAAGTGCCACTGCTCGTCTTGCTCGTCGGAGTCGGCATCGGTTCGATTGCGGTCTGGATTTTGGCGAACGACGTCATCGGTCGCGAACTCATCCCGAGCGAAGATCAAAGCCGATTCGTGGCACACATCGTTTGCCCCGTCGATTCGAACATCGATCAAGTCAAGGATCTGCTCGGCGAATGCGAAGAGATTCTGCTGAACCGAAACGACGTCGCGGGGGTCGTCACTACGGCCGGCAGCGAGAACGGCCAACTGATATTCGAAGCCGATCTTTTCGTGCGACTGGTGCCGAAAACGGAACGCGCGCAATCGCAGCTGGAAATTATGCAAGCGATCCGTTTGCAGTTGCAGCAGATTAGCGATATCCGCGTCGTCATGCGCGATCTGTCGCAAGAAGGCTTCACCGCCCAGCGCGGCGACCCGATCGATTTTTCGCTGCGCGGCGAGTGGAAAGAGTTGCCGAGCCTCGCGAATCGCATCATGGAAGAGATGCGCGAAAGCGGCATGGTCGCCGACGTCGATGCGAACTATCGGCCCGGCAAAACCGAGCAGCGCGTGATCCCGGATCGCGATAAACTCGCGAGCCTGAACATCCCCGTCGGCCGCGTCGCGGAGGCACTGAGCCTGATGATCGGCGGGCAGAAGATCGCTAAGTTCACCGACAATGGCCGCCGTTACGACGTTCGCGTTCGCTTGGCGGCTGGGCAGCGTGCGACTCCTGCGGACCTGAATATCGTGCCGATTCGCGTCGGTGAGAATCGCCTCGTGCCGCTCGTCGATGTTGTCAGCGTGCAACCGCAAGCGACGCTGCCCGTGCTCAACCGGTTCAAACACCAGCGTTCCATCGAGATCACGGCAACGCCCGCTGTCGGTGTGTCGCAGGGCGATGCGGTTGCCGCGTGCCAGGTGATCGCGAAGCGAATTCTCGGCGACGATGCCGAGGTCGTCGAACTCGGAAACGCACAGGCGATGCGAGAAACGAACCGCGGGCTGATCTTCGCACTCGCGCTCGGCATCACGATTGTCTACGGCATTCTGGCGGTGCAAT
>JANXNT010001179.1 GCA_025353985.1 Limnoglobus sp. | reverse complement strand
ACCAGAACAGGTGCTGGAACAACAGCGGGTCGCCGCCGAGTGAGGGGTCGAAGATACCGACTCCGAACAGGCGCTCGACGGCCAACAGCACGATCGTCACGGCCAGAACGGGCGTGCCGAGAATCTGGATCACGCTGGTCGCGTACATCGCCCACACGAACAGTGGCATCCGGCCCCACGTCATGCCAGGGGCGCGCATCTTGTGAATCGTCGCGATGATGTTTAGGCCAGTGAGGATCGACGAGAACCCCGTGATGAACACGCCGAGACCGGCGAGCAGCACGTTCATGTGCGAGTATTTCGAACTATACGGCGGGTAGAACGTCCATCCCGTATCGAGGCCACCGATGAGCAGCACCGCGACGAAGAACGCCGCCCCGAAGATGTAGACGTACCACGACGCGAGGTTCAGTTTCGGGAACGCCATGTCTTTCGCGCCGATCATCATCGGTACGAAGAAGTTCCCCAGCACACCCGGTACGACGGGGATGAGGAACAGGAACAACATGATCGTACCGTGGGCGGTAAACGCCTTGTTGTACTGATCGAGTTCGAGGATCGCCCCGGTCGGTTGCAGCAAGTTGATCCGCACCAGTCCGGCGGCAAGCCCACCAAACAGGAAGAAGATCGACACGGAAACGAGGTACAGGATACCGATCCGCTTGTGGTCGACGGTCAGCAGCCACGAGAGCCAGCCATAGTCGTTGTTCAGATAATGGACGGCGGGTGGGCCATCGACATCGCGGACGGGCGGAGCCGTCTGCGGGGTGTAGTCGAGTTCCATCGCGTTGATATTTCGGGTAGCCGTGCTCACGGTTATTTATCCCCCTTTGGAGTCGTTGTCGGTGATGTCGCCGGGGCAGGCGCTGCCGGATTGATAATAGGTGAACTGTCGCCGAGCGATTTCGTCGTACCTACGGGTGCTCCGACCGGAGCGATGCTAGCATCGGTCCGTTTCGGGAGTTTGCCTAGGCGAAGGTAGTGAATGTATGCAGTGACGTCGGCGAGTTCATCGTCGGTCACTTGCGACTTTGGGAACGCGGGCATGATCGGCTTCCAGCCATCGTGAACCTTCGCCATCGGGTACCGAATCGATTCGTGGATGTAGGCTTGGTCCGCAACGACCGTCTTGCCACCCTGAATCGGTACGACGGAACCGTAGAGACCTTCGAGGTTCGGAGCGCGATTCGAGGTGTTGGCGGCGGCGGTGTCGTAGACGTTGTTGTGGCAGGTGATGCAATTGAGTTTCAGGAACAAGGCTTGGCCGCGCCATGCGGGGGTGCCGTCGGTCGGTCGGTCGCCGGGGGTGCCGGGTGCGTCGGTCTTGTGGCCTTCGCTCCAGTCAGCGTAATCGCTCTCGGTAAGAACGTGAACGCGGCCGACCATCTGCGAGTGGCCTTGACCGCAATATTGGTCGCAGAAAATGTGGTAGATGCCAGCCTTCGTCGGCTTGTACCACGTGCTGACATAGCGGCCCGGCATCACGTCGATCTTGTGGCGGAACGCGGGGATACCGAAATCGTGAATCACGTCTTCGGATGTCAGCGTCAACTTCACCGGTTCGCCAATTTTCAGGTGCAGTTCGTTGATCTCGCGGACGCCATCGTTGTGCTGCATTTTCCACATCCACTGCTTGCCGACGACGAAGATTTCGCGGGCACCTTCCGGCGGGCGAGTCGCATCGGCGAATAGCACGACGCTCCACGCAAAGAAGCTGAGGAAGAACATCAACGGGATGACCGACCAAATGAATTCCAGCTTGTGCGAACCGAGGATTCGCGGCGTGCGTCGGCCATCGCCCTTGTTCGCGTAGCGGAAGCAGAAGTACGCGAGCGCGCCGTACACCGCAATCCCCGATGCCGACGTGACGGCGAGGATGTAGATGAACAGTTGATCGGACTGGACGGCAAACTCAGTCGCTTGCACCGGCCACAGTGGCAATCCCAATTCGGCAAGTAACATATTCCCCACCCTCGACTAGTGTTTTGCTTTTCGCACGAGCGACTTGAGGTCTGTGCCCGTGCCATCATCTGTGCGTACAATTTTCTTTTCAACTTTGGATCGCTTCCACGCGGAGTAGGCGATCCACCCGACGAGGAACGGGAACGGCAACGCGAGCAAGCCCATCGCTCGCATCGCTACCATCGTGTATTTTCCGCTCATTTCGTCGTAGGCGAAGCAGAGGATCGCCATGCGATCCGTCAGCTTCCCCATTTTTCCGTTCGACGCTTCGATCATCGAGAACTTGATGTCTTTCGCAGTGTAATCTTGCGGTGCCAGGTTGTGAAAGTACCGCGAGATCTTGCCTTCGGGCGTCAGGATCATGATCGTGCTCGGGTGGATAAAATCCTTCCCCGATGGATCCACTTCGTACTTGAACCCGACCGCGTTCGCGATCTCGGTGATCTTCGCTTGTGCGTCTTTGACGTTCGTTCCTTGGCCCTGATTCGCCGACAAGAACCACCAACCCGCTTCAGTTTCGGCGCGTTGGTCGTACTCGTTCAGATAGCTCTGCCGTTTCATGCGGGCGAACGGCGGCGATTCTTTCGGGTTGATACTCACCGTCACGACGTTGTAATCGCGACCGGCAACGTATCCGCTTCGGCTCAGTTCACGCATCTCGCCGACGAGGCCGTTCAATACTTCGGTACACAGTTTCGGACACGAATAATACGCAAGGATCAAGATCGTCGGCTTACCGCCGATACAATCCCTGAGCGTAATTGCCTTACCTTCGTGATCGTAAAACTCAGTGAGCATCGGGATCGTTTCGCCGAGCTTTTGCTCGACGCCGACATCTTTGCCCACGTCCGGGGTACGCGGTAACCTTACGGCTTTCCCATACGACGATACCTGCGCCATGGCGAACGGTGCCGTAGCCAGAACCGCTACCAAAACGGCGAACGACAGCAGTGTGCGTCGTGCCATTAGTGTTTCTCCTCGGCCTTGACGGGAGCCGCCGCCACTTTAACGGAGGCCGTTGGTTGGCCACCGTTCGACAGCTTCGCGGTGTCGGTGACAGTCGTCGTTGGCTTGAGGTCTTTGCGGGCGGG
>JANXNT010001141.1 GCA_025353985.1 Limnoglobus sp. | reverse complement strand
GCCGCAATGCGAGCACCTTGTGCTTTTATCGCTTCAACATCGAGCACTTTCAGCGTGCGAATTCGGGAGCCGTTCTGCAATTGTTCGTGTAACTCACCCGACAGCGCATCGAGCGCGGCTTCTTCGGTCAGCCCAACAGCCGCTAGAGCAATGGGGCTTGTAGTGGAAGCTCGAAAACCTTCGGTCGAACGTTCGACGAGAACTGGTATTTCCACGGTTATCTCTCCCTTGGTAAATCGCATTGTACCATTGCTCACCCGGTTGGGCTTCGCTTTGCGGGGAGTAACCCGGCGGGGCGGAACCGCATTGCGAGTATCAGCGCGAGGCCGAAGACCATGAGTCGCCAAAAGCTGAAGGTCGTGTAGTCTTTGACTTCCGCGCCCGTTGGCCGAAGCGATTGCATGTACTTGTCCGCAACCGGCGCGAGGATGTTATCGAACCCGAGTACCAGAAAGACGCCGAGGAGTACGCCGGTTCGGTTCCCGAGGCCACCGAGGATCAGACAGCAGAGCGCGATGATCGAGCGGTTGAAGCCGTAAGCTTCGGGGTCGGCGGTGTTGCCGAGTTTCACCACGTACAGGCAGCCCGCGAGGCCTGCCAACCCGGCCCCCAGCGCGAACGCGGCGAGTTTCAGTTTCGTCGTGTCCAGGCCCATGCACGTCGCCGCGAGTTCGTCTTCCCGCAATGCCACCCACGCGCGGCCCATTCGCGAATTCTCAATGTTCCGCAACACGATCAGCACGACGAACAGCACGAACAAACTCAGGAAATAATAGTAGCGGTAATCGCTGGACCAGTCGGCTTCGAGGCCCGGTAGTTTCGGTGGCGGGATCGGGTTCAAGCCCTTCGTGCCGTTGGTGATTTCTTCGAGGTTCTTAATCGCGAACTTCAGCACTTCGCCGAAGCCGAGCGTTACGAGTGCGAGGTAATCGCCACGTAGCCGCAACGTCGGCGAGCCGAGCAACACACCCGCCGCCGCCGCGGTTAATGTGGCCACGATAATCGCAACGGGGAAGCTGACCTGAAATGGATACGACGGCACCATCAGAATGCCCGTCGTATACGCGCCGATGCCGAAGAACGCGCCGATGCCGAGATGGAGCAGCCCCGTGTACCCGACGACGACGTTCAACCCGAGCGCGAGAATCGCCATGATAAACAGCGTCGTTAGTTCGCTGCCGATTGGCACTTTCAACGCACGATCGATGCCCGTTACCAGCCCCGGTATCAGTGGCAACATCGCCAATAATCCAACGGCAATGAGATCCCACGGGAGTTTGCGGAGGGTCATACTTTCTCCCGAACGCGCGAACCGAGCAAACCCGTCGGTCGGAAGACGAGGATCGCGATCAGGATCGCAAACACCAGTGCGCTCGTCCATTTTTCGCCGATCATGACGCTCCCGAACGAGCGGATGAGGCCGATAATCACCGCACCAAGTACCGCACCGGGGATGTTGCCGATGCCGCCGAGTACCGCCGCCGTAAAGGCGTAAAGGCCGTTCTGATAGCCGATCTGAAAGCCGATGGTGTTGACCGTGAGCGAGAAAACGACACTGCCGAACCCGGCGAGCGCCCCGCCGATGGCGAACGTCGCGCCGATGACCCGATCGACGTGGATGCCCATGAGTTGCGCCGCCGTCGGGTTTTGCGCCGTCGCTCGCATTGCCTTCCCGAGCCGCGTGTACTTCACGAACAACGTGAGCGCGACCATAATCGGGATCGTCACGCCGATCACGACCGCGTCTTTTACCGTGAACTTCAGGGCGTTATCGGGCAACAGGTTGTCGTTCGATAGCAGCGAGGGGAAGTTGCGATCGGCGGCGGACGGGACGGTTTTGCCGTCCTCGGGGATCATCGCGTTCCAGAACATGCCGACGTTCATGAAGCAAAACGACACGCCGATGGCCGAGACCAGCGGTGCCAACTTGGGCGCGTTCCGTAGCGGTTTGTAAATCACGCGATCAACCGACCAGTTGAGCGCGGCACAAAATATCGGCGTCAGCAAGATCATCAACGCGAACGCCACGATCAGCTGCCCGCTACTCGCCCCCGCCGCCCCGACACCGGTTAGGCTCAGCGTCGACAGCACCGTGAGCGCGAAGAACGTGCCGAGCATGAACAAGTCGCCGTGCGCGAAATTGATTAGTTCGACGATACCGTAAACCATCGTGTAGCCAAGCGCGATCAGCGCCAGGAGTGCGCCGAACGTCAGGCCGTTGATGAGCGATTGTGCGTAGACATTCCCGGACGATTGCGCGAATAGAACGAGGTCCAAAGCCATCTCCAAGCGGTGGGGAGTTACTTCACGGGCAGGGTATCGAGTTGCGCTACGAAGTCGAAATCGCCCTTCGCCGGGTTGACGATGCTGCCGCTCATCGTGCGGGAGGTCGTGTCGCCGTTCTCGTCGAACGACCACTTGCCGAGCGCGCCGTCGTAGTCCTTGATACCGAGGCACGCCTTGAGGATTTCCGCACGATCTTTCTTGCCGGATCGCTTGATCGCTTCGATCGCCACCTTGCCCGCCTCGTAGCCGTAAACCGCGTAGGCTTCGGGCGATTTGCCGTACTTGGCCTTGTACTTATCGACGAACTCTTTGCCCTTGCCCTTCACTTGATCGGGTGGCAGGCCGCCGAACGTGACGTAACATTTCAGGGTTTTGAACACGTCGTTCCCCGCCGACTGGATGAACGCGAGTTCGCAACAGCCATCGGGTACCATCAGCTTGCTACTACCGAGGCCCGCTTCGACCATGTCTTTCGCGATCTGCCCCGCTTTGGTCTGCGATGTGCCGCCGAAGTAAATGAGATCGGGCTTCACCGGAGCCGTGACGATCTTTGTCATGAGCGACTTGAAGTCGTTCTGTTTGATGTCGATGCTCTCTTGTTTGCCGAGGATTTTGATGCCGATTTCCTCGCAATGTTCCTTGAACAGCGTCGCGATGCCTTTGCCGTAGACTTCGTTATCGTCGAGGATCGTCGCGGTTTTAACGCCCATCGACTTCGCCCATGCCGCCCCGAGTGGGCCTTGCAGGTCGTCGGCAG
>JANXNT010001130.1 GCA_025353985.1 Limnoglobus sp. | reverse complement strand
ACCAAGGCATATGGAATGTGTCTACAACATCCGTGTGCCGTTCGGATTTTGGCACATCCATATCGCATCGTCGTCAGCCGCAAACTATCGCAACGGCACATGGAATGTGCCTACAACAAAAGATGCGATGCCGCTTACGGCAACGGGGCCAACACGATGCGGAAGCCGACGCGGATATCGCGGGTGTCGGCGGGTAGACCGCGTCGGCTGGCGGATCGGCACTTGCTGCCGGGGTCGGAAAACGAGCCGCCGCGGATGGCACGCAAGTCGCCGGTACTTGGCCCCGTTGGGTTCGTTTGCGCACCGGCGGCGTAACCGCGTACGTAGTAATCTTGGCACCATTCCCAGACGTTGCCGTGCATGTCGTACAGGCCGAATTTGTTCGCTACCGTCTGCCCGACGCGATTGGGCAACCCGAGCGGGCGTGGGATTTCTTCCTCCGAAAGCGGGTCTTCGGTCGCTGGCGTGAAGATCGCGGACTTGTTCGGTAGCAGTTTCTCGCCGAAGGCAAACGGTGTCGTCGTCGTCGCACGGCAGGCGTACTCCCACTCGGCTTCGGTCGGCAAGCGATACGCCCAACCGCTCCGCTTCGTGCGATCGCGCTCGTTCAATCGCTTACAAAATTCCTGGGCTTCTTCCCACGTCACCGATTCCACTGGCATCTCGCCGCTCAAGCGGGCTTTGCTCGATGTCATCGACGGACTGCTGCCCATCAGCGTGGCATACGGCCCGTTCATGACTTCCGTAGTGGCAAAATAAATGGGATTCGTGAGCGTGACTTCGTGTGCGGGGCTTTCGTCGGGGCTGCGGCCGATTTCGGTATCGGGCGAGCCGATCGTGAAACTCCCGGCCGGGACCAGCACGAACGGCATCTTGAGTTCGTTGGCGTAGCTCGGCTCCGGGGGAACGACCGGCGGCACCGCGATGCGATAGAGTATGAAACCCATGACGCCGAGTGCCACGATCGCGACGATCGTTACCATCGCGGTCGTGAAGCGGCTAACGCCAGTTCGACCGCGTTCGCGCACTCGCACCGGCGTGCCACTGCCGGGCAATTTGAACAACTGGCTGCTGCGGGGAACTTCGGGCGGCGCGGGCTGTAATGCGATTTCGGGGTACGACAGTTTCGCTGCGTTCACCGGGAACGAACCCGACGATGGCGGGCAGTACGGTTGCAACGCGATCGCCGCCTGAATCGGCGTTTGCGGCCGATCTTCGGGCCGCTTTGCCATCATCCACTGGATGATCGCGTCGAGTTGTTGCGGGGCTTCCGGGCGGTGAACGCGCAACTGCGGTGGCGGGTCGGAGACGTGCCGAATCATTTTCTCGGTGGCACTGACACCGTCGTACGGTACCTTGCCTGTCAGCAGATAAAACAGAGTTGCTCCGATGGCGTACACATCTGCGCGGGTATCGACGGCGAGCGGATTTTTCGCTTGTTCGGGTGCGAGAAAATCGGGTGTACCGAGAACGAAGCCTTCCTGCGTGACGCGGCTGGCTTCCTCGCCCCCGGGTGCTTCCTTCAACATCGCCAACCCGAGATCGAGCACTTTCACTTGACCACTTTTCGCGACGATGAAGTTCGACGGTTTCACATCGCGATGGACGAGACCGCGTTCGAAGGCATGTTGCAAACCGATCGCACCCTGGCGCATATATTCGCATGCTTCGGGAATCGGCAGTGGGCCACGCGCCTTCACGAGCTTCGTGAGGTCGATGCCTTCGACGAACTCCATCGCGAGGTAATTCGTCTCGTTGACTTGATCGGCATCGAACGCGAGCACGACGTTCGGGTGCGACAGGTGCGCGACAGCCTGGATTTCCTGATGGAAACGGCGAATCGTCTGCGGGTTCGACAGCTTCTCTTTGCGAATGACCTTTAGTGCGACATCGCGGCCCAACCGCGTGTGCAGGGCTTTGTAGACGCGCCCCATGCCGCCTTCGCCGATGAGTTCGAGCAACAGGAACGGGCCGATCTTCAGCCCGGCCCAACGCCCTTTGTAGACTTCTTTAATCTGGAACGGCGTGAGCCAACCACGGCGGTTGAGATCGCGCGCAATCGCCTGGACATCGGCGTTCGTACTCTTTGCCCAAAGCGTGAATTCCTCGGTTTGAGCCGGGGTAAGCAACCCGCATTTCGCGAGTTCGTGTAGGAAACTGTCCGGCGATTCGGGGGGCATCGGCGAACCCGTAAGGTGGAGAGTTCCTTACATAAATACGGAACGCCACTGCGAGGGCGAGACGAACCGTGGATGACGGGCACAGGATTCATAAAACGATTTCGTACCAATCGCACTCCATACGGGTACCTCCGTGCCAGATTTGCTCTCCCAACGCCGCCCCGAATCGGTTCGCGAACTCGCTGCCATCGTTCTCGAAGCCAAAGCCAGTGGCAAGGGCATCTACCCGATCGGCGGGGGAACGATGTTCGACGTCGGCCACGCGCCGACGAAACCCGGCTACAAGTTGGACATGACCGCGCTGAACGCCATCGACGATTACCCCGCGCGCGACATGACGATCACGGTGCAACCGGGCGTCACGATTCAGGCGCTGCAAGATGCCCTGGCCGTTGAAAATCAATGGCTGCCAATCGACGTGCCGAACCCCGAACGCGCCACCGTTGGCGGGGTAATTGCGGCCAACGTCAGTGGATCGCATCGCTACGGCTATGGCACGATTCGCGATTATCTCATCGGCATTCAGTTCCTCACCGACGATGGCGTGGAAGTGAAGGGCGGCGGGCGCGTCGTCAAGAATGTCGCCGGTTACGACCTGATGAAACTCCAGGTCGGTGCGCTCGGCACGCTCGGCGTCCTCACGCAAGCGACGTTCAAAGTGAAACCGAGATCGGAGGCGGTCGCCATCATCCGTTGCGGCGTGACGCTCGATCGCATCGGCACGCTTCTCGAATTGCTCCACACCAGCAAGAGCCGCCCCGTTGCCATCGAACTGCTCAACTCACCCGCAGCCGAGGCCATCGGGATTTCGACCGGACAATGGCAGTGTGTCATCGGCTTCGAGGAAAAAGCAACAACCGTGAAATGGCAACGCACGACGCTACTCGACGAATTGAAGGCAGCCAACATTGCGGTCATCGCCGAAGACACCGCGAAGATTTGGCCGACGATCGCAGGACTTCAGATTCACCCAACCAGTCGCTACATCGCGAAAACAAACGTGCTACCGAGCCAGGTTGCGGCGGAAATTGCCAAACTAACACACGCCGATTCGCGTATCATTCATGCACAACCGCTGAATGGCATTCTCTGGTTGCACTCGACCGAAACGCCCGATTGGCCTGCAAACGTAGCGGTTCGGCGTGCCCCCAACGATTTGCGCAACGCCCACCAAGACCCCGCCTGGAAGTTGATGGAGCACATCAAACGCACCATCGACCCCAACGACCTGTTCAGCCCCGGCCGACTATTCGACTAACAACGATGCACTCTCAACTAGCAACTACTGTTTGCGACTAAGAGTAGTGATGAGTTAAGAGTTGAGCGTTGTGAGTAAAACTCGAACCACCTGCCTCACCGATACATAGACATGGCAACGAAAACCGAACTCAACGTCATCGGGCCGAAGCTCGATTACGAACTCATTCTCGACTGCGTTCACTGCGGTCTCTGTACCGCGTCGTGCCCTACGTACGTCGAAACCGGTAACGAAGCCGATTCGCCACGCGGTCGCATTTACCTGATGCGGCAGGTGATCGATGGCGATCTCGAACTCGATCAAGATGTGAAGGGGCACCTCGATTTGTGCCTGAATTGCCGGGCGTGCGAGACGGCGTGCCCATCGGGTGTGCAGTACGGCAAACTCATCGAGCCGTTCCGGGCGCACATGGAGGAACTCGAACCGGGTCGCCATGCGAAGGGTCTGAACGCGATCCAGCGCTTCATGTTGTTCAAGATCTTCCCGTCGCGTTTCCGCACCCGGCTCGCACTGGCCCCCGCGCGGTTGCTGCAATGGACCGGCGTCGATTGGGCGATCGAAAAGCTCGGCTTCTCGAAGTTGTTGCCGAGGTCGTTTCGCACGATGAAGGCGATGCTGCCGAACCTGCAAGCCCACTACGGTTCGTTCCCGGAAATCCTGCCTGCCGAGGGAAAGAAGCGTGCGAAGGTCGGCTTGTTCCTCGGTTGCGTTGCCGACGCGATTTACCCGGAAACGCAAATGAGCACGGCCCGCGTGCTGCAAAAGAATGGCGTCGAAGTCTGGATTCCGCGTGCGCAACAGTGTTGCGGTGCGCTGCATTATCACAGTGCCCGCGAACCCGAAGCCCGCGAACTGGCGGCGAAAAACTGCGAAGTCTTCGGCTTCACCGGCGAGATCCCGAACGACCTCGATGCGATCATCACGAATGCGGCCGGTTGCGGTGCGATGCTCAAAGATTACGCACACATGATGCACGACCACCCCGCCGCAGAGGCAGCAGCGAAGTTCAATGCGAAGGTCCGCGACATTCACGAGTTCCTCTACGAACTCGGACCGATCGCGCCGACGCACCCGTTGCCGATCACGGCGACGTACCACGACGCTTGCCATCTTCGGCACGCGCAGCAGATTTTCAAACAGCCGCGTAGCTTGCTCGAAATGATTCCCGGTATCAAGTTGGTGCCGTTGCCCGAAAGCGAACTCTGTTGCGGGGCCGCCGGTAGCTACAACCTCACGCAGCCCGAGATGGCCGAGAAACTCGGCGACCGCAAGGCCGCGAACATCGTGGCCACCGGCGCGAAAGCGGTGCTGATCGCCAACGTCGGCTGCCTGATGCAGATCACCAAGCACATGAAGAACGTCGCCCCGGACGTCTGGTGCGCACACCCGATGGATGCCTTGTGGGCGAGCTATAGCGGCGAGATTCCGAAGCAGTTGCGCAGCTAACCACCCTTTTCGAGGAACGATTCATGCCACTACAAGGCATCATCCCGCCCGTGGTCACGCCGTTCCTCGTGGACGAATCGCTCGACTTGCCGGGGCTTTGTGCGCACATCGATTGCATGATCGCGCATCGCGTTAACGGTATCTTCGT
>JANXNT010001124.1 GCA_025353985.1 Limnoglobus sp. | reverse complement strand
AGAGCGATATCCTCGCCAAAGTCGGCAAATAATACTCCTCCACAACATAAAACAAGGATCCTCATACCATGGCTAAACAACTCCTCTATACCGACGACGCGCGGAAGAAGCTGCTCGTCGGTGCCGAGAAGCTCGCCAGGGCCGTCGGCATTACGCTCGGGCCAACCGGCCGCAACGTAATCCTCGACAAGTCCTTCGGCGGGCCGACCGTTACCAAAGACGGCGTGACCGTTGCCAAGGAAATCGAACTCCCCGACGCCTTCGAAAACATGGGCGCGAAGCTCGTCAACGCCGTCGCGCAGAAGACGAACGACGTCGCCGGCGACGGCACCACGACGGCCACCGTCATGGCACTCGCGATCTATCAGGAAGGCCTGCGGAACATCACCGCCGGAGCCAACCCGATGGCCGTCAAGCGCGGTATCGATAAAGCCGTCGCAAAGGCGATCGAGTACCTCACGACCGTGCTCGCCAAAGCGCCGAAGTCGATGAAAGAAGAAGACGTCGAGTACGTCGCGACGATCTCCGCGAACAACAACCCCGTCGTTGGCAAGATGATGGCCGAGGCGATCCTCAAGGTCGGCCAAGAAGGCGTCATCACCATCGAAGAAGGCAAAACGTCCGAGACGAAAGTCGAGTACGTCGAAGGGATGCAGTTCGATAAAGGCTACATTTCGCCCTACTTCGCTGCGAACAGCCCCGATCTGAAGTGCGAACTCGAAAAGCCGATCATCCTGATCCTTGAGAAGAAACTCTCGAACGTTCGCGAGTTCCTGCCACTCTTGGAGAAAGTCGCGCAAGCCAGCAAGCCATTGCTGATTATCGCCGAAGACGTCGAGAGCGAAGCGCTCGCGATGCTCGTCGTCAACAAGCTCCGCGGCTTGATCGACGTCTGCGCCGTTAAGGCACCGGGGTTCGGCGACCGTCGCAAGGCGATGCTCGGCGACATCGCGGTCCTCACCGGTGGCGAGTTCATCAGCGAAGACCTCGGCCTGAAGCTCGAAAACGTCGAACTCGAACAGCTCGGCAC
>JANXNT010001116.1 GCA_025353985.1 Limnoglobus sp. | reverse complement strand
CGCAGGCCTGGGGAAATTTCGAAAATATCCCCCGTCCTGAAGGGACGGTTCAGGCTGGATCACACTGAACGGTCCCTTCAGGACCGTAGCCGTTTGCTCTTGCTTTCCCAGGCCTCCGCTCGCTTCGCTCGCTCCGACCTGGGCTGATAGAATCGGCCCTTCAGGCCGAAAAACCGGGCTTCTCCGAAACGGAGTGGAGCAAGTGGGTACCAGAAATCGGATGATCGTTTTCGCGAAAATTCGACTGAAAGGCCAACTTCACATCACTTGGGGGTGCCCCTACGAAATCAGTAGAGGACGCGGATCGCCTGCATTTCAAGAGAGTAATGTTCGTACTGCAAAAATAGCACAACTTCAAAACTAGCGCGTCGGGCTAACAATTCGGAATCGTTAGATCGGAATTGTTAGCCCGAAGCGCTAGCGAGGGAGTCGTGGCGAGTCTTCGAGACGCGACGCAAAACGCTCATTGGGGGCAGCGAATTCTTAAATTGGCTGAAGTTGTCCCGCGACGATGGTATTCCCCACTCGTGAGAGCGTCATGCGGTTTTCTACTACCACAGTGAAATGGCATGTCTGCGTCCGTGAATTATTGAAGCAATGGCAAGCGAGTCTCGCAGTGAATCCTGATGAACGTGCGAAATTAGCGCATATTTATCTGGAGGAGTTTGAACGGCGAGTCATCGCGGGCGACGGGAAACCGAGTGACGCGATAGTCGACGAACGGACGAAACCGGTCACTTACTGGTTGGAACTGTCTGGTGGAACGTGGGCGCAGTTTGCGGAAGGCGAACCGAGGAAAGTCAGCCTGTTCTCGTACGCTCGCAAGATGGTCGTCATCAATCTCGCGACTCGACCGCAGGCTTCCACTCGCTAACGAGTTCTTGGATCTCGAACGTGTCGCCGAGGCTCGCCATTGCCCGTTGCGTGCGTTCGCGGTCGGCTTCGGACTGGTCCGGCACCGACTGCCTAACGCGTTCTGCGGCCGCCTTTGGCGGAACGTAACGTCCGAACGCCTCGCCGGATTCGTCTTCGATTGGCATCAGGCCATTCTCACCGTTCCACTCGATCGCTTCGCGCAACAAGGCCATAAACACTGCGTGTTTGTCGATGGCATTGAGAGACATTGCAAATGCAACGGGCGAATTCGCCAGAACATTGGTAGCGATCTGTGGAGAGTTCAGAGTCGATGGGAAAGTCGCAGTCGGTAACATAAATACCTCTCAACTTGAGGCGATGATTCTGCTAGTATTCTACGCAGCAAATGTTGCAATACTATACGATTTTGGGATGTTTCAAACCTGGGTAGTGTCGCGATTGTCGGCGAACGTACGAAACCGACGACGAAGTCGCCGGTATCGCGATCGATGCACTTCCCTACTTCATCGGCGTCACTTTCACGTTCAGGTTCTTCACGAGGAATGCCCACATGTCGGCGGTTTCTTCGATGACTTTCGTCGTCGGTTTACCCGCCCCGTGACCCGCTTTCGTTTCGATTCGTGCGAGAACCGGACTGTCACCGGTATGGCAGTACTGCAACATCGCGGCGTACTTGAAGCTGTGCCCCGGTACGACGCGGTCGTCGGTGTCGGCTGTCGTTACCATCGTGGCGGGGTACTTCGTGCCGGGCTTCAGGTTGTGGTACGGGCTATAGGCGTAGAGCGCTTTGAACTCTTCGGGGTTGTCGCTGCTACCGTAATCGTCCACCCAAAAGCGGCCGGCGGTGAATTTCTGGAAGCGGAGCATATCCATCACGCCGACGGCGGGTAGGCACGCGCCGAACAGGTCGGGGCGTTGCACCGTACACGCGCCGACGAGCAACCCGCCGTTGCTGCCACCCTGTATGCCGATCTTCTTCGGCGCGGTGTATTTCTCCTTAATGAGGTACTCCGCCGCCGCGATAAAATCGTCGAAGACATTTTGCTTCTTGAGCTTCGTACCGGCGCGGTGCCAGTCGTCGCCGTACTCGCCGCCGCCACGCAGGTTCGCCACCGCCAGCACGCCGCCCATTTCCATCCACTGCAACCGACTCACGGAGAAGCCCGGCGTCATCGAAATGTTGAACCCGCCGTACCCGTAAAGCAGAACGGGGTTGTCGCCATCGAGCTTCAGCCCTTTCTTATGGCACACGAACATCGGCACTTTCACACCGTCTTTGCTCGGGTAAAACAGCTGTTTCACTTCATAGTCGGCAGGTTGAAATTTCACTTTCGCCTGGCGAAGCAGCTTGCTTTGCCCGGTGACGACGTCGTAGCGATAGATGCTCGGCGGGGTCGCGAAACTGCTGAACGTATAGAACGTCTCCGCGTCGCCTCGCCGCCCGCCGAACCCGCCGGCAGTGCCGATGCCCGGCAGTTCGACATCGCGAATCAGGCGGCCATCGGTGCCGTAAACCTTCACGACGGTCTTCGCATCTTGCAGATACGACACGACGAACGAGCTACCGACGATCGCGCCACCCTGGAGCGTTTCCTTCGCCTCGGGGATAATCACCTTCCAGTTTTTCTTGTCCGGGTGCTTCAGATCGATCGCGATGATCTGGCCCTTCGGCGCGTTCCAGTCGGTCTGGAAGTAGAACAGCGAACCGTCGTTGTCGATCGGCGACCACTTGTTTTCGTGGTTATCGATGAGGTCGACGGGCAGCGCGTACGGTTCGAGCAAGTCGCGGTACACGACGCGGGTTTTGCGGCTGGTTGTGCCATCGCCGACGCTGACGATGAGGTAACGCCCGTCGTCGGTCACGCCGCCGCCGACCGTCCATTTCGGGTTGTCCGCACGGGCATACACCAGCACATCGTCGTTCTGCGGCGTACCGAGGCGGTGATAATACAACGCCTGGTTCACGTTCAGACTTTGAAACGCAGCATCGGTTTGCGGTGCGGGGAAACGACTATAAAAGAAGCCTTTGCCGTCCTTCGTCCACGATGCGCCGCTGAACTTCACCCACTTGAGTTCGTCCGAAAGCGTCTTGCCGGTCGCGATGTCGAGCACCTTCCAGGTGTTCCAGTCGGACCCCGCATCGGCAAGGCCGTACGCGGCATACTTGCCTTCGTCATCGACGACGAAACCGGCCAGCGCCACCGTGCCATCCTTCGACAGCGCGTTCGGGTCGAGGATCATTCGCGGCTCACTGTCGAGCGTATCTTGCACGAACAACACGAACTGATTTTGCAGGCCATCATTCCTGCTAAAGAAGTATTTGCCGCCATGTTTCGCGGGAGCGGAGAACTTCTCATAGTTGAACAAATCGGTGATTCGCTGCTTGATGTACGCGCGTTCGGGGATCGTTTCGAGGTACGCCGTCGTGACCTTGTTCTGGGCTTCCACCCAGTCGGCGACGTCCTTCGATTTGCGAACATCGTCTTCGAGCCAACGATACGGGTCGGCCACTTTGGTGCCGTGGTAGTCGTCGATTTGCTCGATCTTCTTCGTCTCGGGGTACTTCAATTTCGGCTCCTGCGCAGCAACGACACAAGTAACGAGCGCGACCGCCACAGCGACCGGCCAACGAGAATGCCACATGGGGAAAACCCTCCGGGTAATCGAGTCCGTACGCGAACGATTGTTGTACCGAAAGCGAGCATTCCTAAGAATTTTTCGCCTCGCAGAAATCGAGTGGACGCACTACGAGATTCTTCTTAAGAATCATCTTAACGAACGTCTCTTTAACCACTTTTTGAGCGTCATATGCGATTGCGTACTATCGCGGTTTGTTTCGTTGCGTGCCTGTGGGTTGCGCCACTTTACGCGCAAACGTCGGCGATCCCGCAATTAAATAGCCGTGGCGGGGCGGCGTACACGCTGTATCTGAACTTCGGCGGGTTCAATTACTCGGGCACGTGGTTCGGCGATACGCCCGGCGCGACGGCGTCTTACGACACGAACGGCAATACGGCGATCTTCACCGCGTCCGAGAAAACCGACATCCAGAAAATCTGGTCGCGGACGGCGGACAAGTATGCGGCGTTCAATGTGAACGTCACAACGGTGGACCCATCCATTGCGGCGGGGCAGTCGGCCAGCGACATTCAGCGGCAAACGTATTACGACAATACGTCGAAGCTCATGCACATGGTGATCGGCGGCGATGGCGCATGGGCCGGGGGTGGCGGTGTTGTCGGCATCTCGGGTGTGGGAGTCGCGGAAACCACAATTACGGGTGGTTTGCACACGAACTGGTCTTTTTCCAATAACTACGTGAGCGGGGGAACCGCTTTCCATCAGGGCATCGCCGAAACGATCGCGCACGAGAACGGACACGCACTAAAACTGCAACACCAGAGCCGATATTCGGGCACGACCAATGTCGAAGAATACGACTCTGGCACCGCCGCTCGCGCACCGATCATGGGAAACTCGGACAATGCCGAACGGGGGTTATGGCGAAAGGGCACCAGCACCTTGGGTTTTAACGTCATCCAGAATGACGTGGGTGTTTTACTGTCGAATGCGGGGATCGCGGGGAGTGGAGCGGCGGGTTTCGTGGATAGCGGCGTGGGCCACACTCGCGCCACCGCGACAACGCTCGCACTGACGGGCAACACGATCAATTCGGCTTCCTCGAAAGGTATCATCACGCCGAACAATACCGATCCCAACCCGCTCGGAGAGGCGAATTATACGACGGACTTCTTCAAATTCACGTTCGGGGCGGGCGGTGGAAACGTCAACGTGACGTTGCGTTCCGGGCTATCGACGATCACCGCAGGAGTCGCCGATGAGGGCGCAACGCTCGATGCGACGCTGCGACTTCTGAACGCCTCCGGGACAGTGCTGGCCACGGCGAACAGTGCGACATTCGCCGAGACGATCGCGATGAGCAACCTCGCAGCGGGCACGTACTACCTGCAAATTTCGAGTGCCGGAGCCGACGCACAATACTTCGACATGGGGTCGTACTTCCTAACGGGGACGATCGCACCGGTGCCAGAACCGGCAGCGGTGCTACTTATCGCCGCCGCCGGTTTGGGTCTGTATTCGCGAGTTCGCCGCTATCGTACGGCGGCGTAGATATTACGCCGTCATCGAAGCCATATCGATCACGAAGCGGTACTTGACATCGCTCTTCAGGAGGCGCTCGTAGGCTTCGTTGATCTGATCCATGCGGATCGTTTCGATATCACAAACGATGCCTTTCTCGGCGCAGAAGTCCAGCATTTCCTGCGTCTCGGCGATACCGCCGATGCCCGATCCCGCGAAACTTTTACGGCCCGTCAACAGGCTGAACGCAGCGACTGGCAATGGGTTCTCCGGTGCACCGACCAGCACCAGCGTGCCATCGAGTTTCAGCAGAGATAGGTACGCATTGATGTCGTGATCGGCGGAGACGGTATCGAGGATGAAGTCGAATCGGCCCGCCTGTTTTGCCATCGCGTCGGCATCCTTGGAGACGACGACTTCGTGCGCACCAAGGCGTTTGCCGTCTGCGGTTTTACTTGTGGAGGTGGTGAATAACACGACGTGCGCACCGAAGGCGTTCGCGAACTTGACGCCCATATGCCCGAGGCCACCCAGCCCGACGATGCCGACCGTCATGCCGGGACCGACCTTCCAGTGCCGCAGCGGCGAGTAAGTCGTGATGCCCGCACAAACGAGCGGCGCGGATGCGGCCGGGTCGACTTGTTCAGAAAGTTTAAGTGTGAACGCCTCATCGACGACGACGTGCTTCGAGTATCCGCCGT
>JANXNT010001060.1 GCA_025353985.1 Limnoglobus sp. | reverse complement strand
TTCATCGAAGGCTCTCGACCGTTCGTTACCTCCCGATCGACTCCGACTGCTTCCTGGTGGCCCAACCGCCTTCCAGGATGGGTCTCGCACCCATAGGACCAACACCACCTTTCCACGGCGCACGCCCGAAGCGCTAGTGAGCGCGTCGGGCTAACAATTCGGATCGTGATACACTTCGTTGCAATGTCCACGCACGATCGTGCGTGGGCTTTCCGTCACAATTGTTTGTATGATGGTGCTAACCGCCGACTGTCCCTTTTCACGATGAGGCTCCGACATGATCCGTCGCGTAGCACTGTTCCTATTCGCCGCCGTGGCTGTCTCGTTGCAATCGGTCGATACTTCGGCACAACCGAAACCCGGCATTCCACCCGTTCCGCCGCCGCAATACCCGGCGTTGACGACGCCCGCAAACTTGGGCGCAAAGCTCGGTGCGACGACCGAACTGACGTTGATCGGCACGAACCTAACCGACGCGGTTGCGGTGTGGGTCGGGGCGGATGGCGTGAAAGCGACGATTGCCGATGGCCAGAAAGATGCCACCAAGCTGAAAATCAAGCTCGAAGTGCCCGCGACGCTTTCGGTGGGTACGTACCCGGTGCGCGTGGCGACGAAGTACGGCATCAGCAACTTCCGGCCGGTCAGTTTCGACGACTTGCCGGAGATCGTGGAAAAAGAGGGCAACAGCAAGAAAGACACCGCACAAGTGCTGCCGGTGCCATGCGTGATTACGGGGAGTGCGAACCCCGATGCCAGCGATTTCTACAAAGTGAACGTGGCTGCCGGACAACGGTTGGCGTTCGAAGTGCTCGGTCGGCGGATCGGCTCGCAACTCGACCCGGTGATCTTGTTGCACGATGCAAAAACGGTTCGCGAAATGCCGGGATTGTTCGCCGACGACACGCCGGGGCTTCAGTCCGATGCCCGCGTGACGCACACGTTCAAAGTCGCTGCCGAAATCCTTATCGAAGTCCGCGACACCACCTACCGTGGCGGCGCGGACTACAGTTATCGCCTGCGAATCGGCGATTTCCCCGGTGCGACGACGGCCTATCCGCTGGCCGTCGAACGCGGCAAATCGGCCGCGATCGGCTTCACGGGGCCGAACGTCGATGGCGCGAAACCAGTCACGGTGCAGGGCGCGGGTTCCGGTGTGCTCGCATCGCCGAAGCGCGAAGGCGGCGTCGCCGGTTGGCCGGTATCGGTCGGCGTCAGCGATTTCCCCGAAACGATGGAAGTCGAGCCGAACAACGAGATCGCCAAGGCAAACAAGCTACCGATACCCGGTGGCATATCGGGCAAGTTCGAGACGAAGAGCGATGTCGATTTCTATGCCATCACGGGCAAGAAAGGGCAGAAACTTGAGATTGTCGCGAATTCGTTCGAGTACAACTCGCCCGCAGAAGTGTATCTGAAAGTCGTCGATGCGAAGGGGGCCGAACTCGCGAAATCGAACCCGGCTCAGGCGAACGCTCGCATCGAGTTCACACCGGCAGCCGATGGCGAGTTCTTTATCTCGGCAGAACATCTGAACTATCTCTACGGGCCGAGCGAGGTTTACCACCTCTCGGTGAAACCGGCGATCGCGGACTTTGCCATCACACTTGGTCTCGACCGCGTCGATGTCTCGGCAACGGGCGGGTCGGTGCCAGTCACGGGTCTGGCGAAACTCAACGGCTTTAACTTACCGATCGAACTCGTCGTGGTGTCCGATGCGATTGCGGGGAAACTCACGCTCGCCGCCGCTGCGAACCCATTGCCGACGGCGGTGCTTGCGATCCCGCTGACGCTGAAACCCGGCGTCAAACCGGGCGCGTATTCGTTCCGCGTGCAAGCGACTGCGAAGGTCGATGGTAAAGACGTCGTTCACCTGGCGACGGTGACGGAAATCGTCAAAGCGAGCTTGGGCGCGATACCGAATCCGCCCCCGGAACTGCTGACGCAACTCGCGGTCGCGGTGACTGACAAACCGCTGTTTGCATTATCCATCGCGTTCGAAAAACCCGAGGTATTGAAGGGCGGCGCACTCAAGGGCAAGGTGATTGTGAAGCGTGCGGAAGGCTTCACCGAGGAGATCGTTTTGGTCGTGAACGGTCTGCCCGCGAACGTGACGGCGAAGGTCAAGCCGATTCCGAAGGGAGCCAACGAAGTCGAAATCGAGGTGAATCCCGTCGCCGCCGCGATCGTTGGCCCGGTGACGCTCACCGTTCACGCGACCGCCAAAAATACGGGCCGCGACTTCGCTTACGACAGCAGCCCCACCACATTCACGATCACCGAACCGAAGAAGGGAGAGCCAAAGAAGCCCGAACCGAAGAAAGAAGAGCCAAAGAAGAAGTGAGTGCCAAGCCCCCACACGATCGTGTGTGGGCTTTCGCTTCATCATGCGGCCGCGCTGTTGCGGGGGCGGGGCTGTTGCATTTGCTCCTGGTCCGCGAGGAAGTTATCGAGCATCTCGGCCTGTTGCGAGAGTACCCACTGCACCTGCCGGTCGCGGGCCATCGTCTTGGCTTCGAGGCTAGCGATTCGTTCGCTGAGTTCCTTTTGCATATCGCGAATCTGCCGCAGCGCGGGCTGCTGGTTGATCTCCAACTGCGTGTGAATCGACTGTACGACGGCGGCCAGTTCGGCGGTTTGGTTCGTCATCAGGCGTACGGTTCGCGGCATCACTACGGTATGCTTCATCAATCGCAAACCGCGACCGAGACCCGGCGTGGAGAGAATCTTCGTGCGGGCCTTCTTCGCGAGAATCCGCAACCGTTGCTTCATGCTGATCCGCACCACAGCGACCACTTCGACGGAGGCGTTCGGCGCGATTTGTGGTACGTATGGCGGGGCGATGAAGTCCGGGAACCACGAAGTATCCGAGTTGCGAACGCGGGCCTCGTTGCAATAGAGCATCGACTCGATGATGTCGCGTCGGCTGCACCCGCGATCGAGTTGCGCCGTGTGCCATTGCAAGCCAGCGGCATCGGCGGGGCGGCGCAGAATCAGATCGTACAGCCCGCGAATAAACTCCTCGTTCGTGCGGTGCCAAATCCGGTTGAGTTCGACGACCATATCGACACCGGTACGGAATTGCTTCGAAAGCAGTTCACGGGCGGCTTCGCGGGCCATCGGCTCCGGCACTTTCGACACTTCCGCAATCAGCGAAATCAGACGTTCCTTCACTGCGTTCGGTTCGCTCGAACGACCGGGGCCTTTCGCCTTCCACTGTTCGGCGATGCCGCGATAACACGCGATCGTATTGCCGACCATGACATCGGTCGAGAAGCGTTCCTCGAAGCGTTCGCGGGAACGTCGGCCGAACTGCTCGCGGAGTTTCGGCGATGCGAGCAGTTTGCGGAATGCCTCGGCGAACGACTCGGGATCTTGCGATTCCGCGAGGTAGCCGTTCTCGCCATCGACGACAATTTCGACCATGCCACCGACGCGGCTGGCCACGACAGGCTTGCCGAACATCATGCCTTCGGTCAGCACGAGGCCGAACGATTCGTAGCGCGACGGCAGCACGACGATGTCCGAGTCGGCGTAGTTTTGCATCAACTCGTCGTCTGTCACTTCCCCGGCAAACACGATCCGCGAAGCGAGGTCCGGCCGTGTCGCCATCATCGTTTCGTGCGCGGCCATCGCGGTATCGTTCCCCGACGCATTGTACTTGCCGACAAGCACCAATTCCGCATTCGGGAACTCGGGAAGCACGCGATACGCCGCCTGTAACAGCACGTCGATTCCCTTGCGAGTCTCGATGCGACCGACGAACAAGATGCGCGTCTTGCCGTTGGTAGAACGCTCGCGTGGAAACTGATCGCGCACATCGCGGGTACCGATGTGGACGACGTGCTCGGCCGCTTTTGTGGTACCGAAGTCTACGCGGGCCTTTTCCAAAATCGCGTGGCTGATCGCGTGGATATTCTGCGACCGTTGCACCGTCGCCGTCTCGAGTGCGATCATGTCCCGGACGAGTGTCGGGTCCGAGTTCGTACCGCCGAGTTCGGCGATCGTCTTCATCGATGTTTGCAACGCGAGCACGGTCGGCCAGCGATCGTCGAGTTGCGCGATTGCGCCTTCGCAAAGCCAAATCGGCCCCGTGACGACGTCCAGACTGTGCAGGTCGTGAATCCGGCTGACTTCGTGATACACGTTGGCCACGTGCGTGTAATTGTGGCAAAGTGGCATCGTTCGCAGGTCGTCGCCCTTCGGTGCGGAGTCGGGAAGCCGGTGCATCCAGACGCCGTCTTCAAAGTCCACCGTGTGCTTGCCGCTCTCGGAATGCGTGATGACGTGAATCTGGTGGCCCTGTGCGGCGAAGCCTTTCGCGAGGTCGCACATGAACCGACCGACGCCGCCGCAACCCGGTGGGTATTCGCGGGTCACGAAGCCGACTTTCAACCGCCCACCGGCGGGCATTAAGATCGGGTGCGCGAGAAATTCTTCGGGCTTCGCAGCGGGCAGATGGCGAATCGGCCGTGGCTTCGTCAACCCCTGCCGCACGCCGATGTCCATCGCACGTTCGGTGCGACGCAGGTAATGTTCGAGTTGTACGGCGGTTAATCGACCGGCATCGAAGTTCGCGCGGCCCCCCGCTTTCACGATGTTGACGTACCGCGTAATTTCCTCAAATACTTCGCTCTGTGGGCGCGTCTTCGTGCCGTTTCGCACCGCGAACGTGCAGTGGTTTTTGACCGTGCTGAACGGATCGAATACGACGCGCTTCTGGTCGCGAATGTGGCTCGGCAGATATTTGTGGTGAACCGCCGCATGATCGAGTGGCACCATCTGGTAGCCCGCGTCGATCGCGCGCATACAGACTTCGACTTCGTCGAGGTAGTATTCGATTTCTTCGTTGAACCCGCCGATCTCGACGAGCACATCGCGGCGATAACTACAGTTCGTGCCTTGCAAGTATACGAACGGATCGGCACCCGGTCGGTTGTAGGAATCGAACGGAGCCTGGATGTCGAACCGCGTCGTCGCGATTCGCGAACAGACCGAATACAGATACTGGTACGAAACGCCCGAGTGGTCGTAGACGATGCCACCGACGCCGCCGACATCCGCCGAGTCGTACGCTTTCACGAGGCCGGCAATCCAATCCGGTTCGGGTATCGCGTCGTCGTCGATGAACGCAACGATGTCACCTGCCGCGTGGGCAATGCCGATATTCCGAGACTTCGAGAGGTGCGCTTCGGGGCAAGAATAGGCGCGAACGGAGTCGCAGAATTCCGCGATCACATCGTCCGATTCATCGGTGCTCGGACCGTTCACCACAATGACTTCGAAGTCGCTGTAGGTTTGGTAGGCAAACGATGCGAGTGTGTTCCGCAGGCTTTTCCCGCGGTTGTACGTATTGATAACAACGCTAACACGCATAGCCGGTGGCTCCTGCCGGGGCCGCCACATGACTGGCGGACGGTGAGTCGTGTGTGGAGGCATTCCCAAGAGGATAATCGGCATGTTCGATACGAAACTTCGCTCGCAAATCGTCTAAAGCCCCGAAAGGTGTAAAAACCCGCACATCACCCGAACTTGAATGATTATCGAAGGCAGAAAAGTGACCGCAAGTTACGCACACTACCCTAAAAACCGCGCGATTCCAAATGGCATCGCCAGTTCCAGCGGGTTGTGAAGAACTCCTTCGCGGCCATATAGCCGCGGGCGTAAAGCTGGTCTTTCATGTCGTTCGTGAGGCCGAATTGCGTGGCGGTCACCGGCAGCCCCGTAAGATCGACATCGATGACGCGGCCTTGTTGCCGTTGGCTGAGGTAACGCCGGTCGCGGGCCACCATCATCGTCTTCATGATGCCACCTAGCAAATCGGTAGCGGTTTCAATTGGGGCCGGTTGGGCATCGGCGCGGTCGATCAGGCGGAAGCCGAACGTCGGCCACGCGGGCGGCTTGCCGGGCGTATCGTCGTCGTACAGCCATAACGGGAAGTTGCTTAAAATGCCGCCATCGACGATGCGACTGCGGCCCTCGGTCGGGTGATCGAGCGTGCCCGGCTCGAAGAAGAACGGGATGCTCATCGACAATCGCACCGCCTCCGCCACCGAAAACTGCCGTTGCCGTGGTGTCAACGGCGTACGGTACTCCTGGCGGGCCACCATCGCGCCGCCCATGGTCGTTCGCACCGTGGTTTCCAGGTCGTCCGGCAAGACTTTCATCTCGCCGCGCGTCACATCGGACACGACCACTTTCAACTGCCGGTCGTTGACGGTACGGCTGCGGTCCCAGATGTCGCCGAAGGTCGGCTTGCCTACCCACTTCAAAACTTCGTCCATCCAGGCGCGAAATGGCTCCGACGAATACTGCCCGAGTTGGCCCGTCATCGCTAAGTTCGTCAGCAATAGTACAGGGTGCGATAAATCGTCGCTGGGGTCGCCGTTGAACATCAAACGGCTGGTCTTCTGCGTCAAGAACTGCATGTAGTCGAGACGCCCGATGATCGATTCGAGCTGATCGATATTCATATCGGTGGCGAGCAACGTGGCGGTGATGGCACCGGCGGAAGTCCCAGCTAGCGCGTGCCACTTTATGCCGATTTCGTGGCAAACCCGCACCGCACCCAGGAACGCCGTGCCCAATACGCCGCCGCCCTCGAACACCGCATCCGCATCGAACAACCCCGTCGCATCGCGTGACAATGGCGTCATCGCCGCTTCGATCCGTGCCCGTTCGCTCGGGTTGATCGACAAGTTCCATTTGCGGCGGGTTTCCGCCGGATT
>JANXNT010001059.1 GCA_025353985.1 Limnoglobus sp. | reverse complement strand
CGAAAGACGGCGAAACGTGGGAACTGACCGCGAAGAACGCCGGTTGGAGTCCGCGTATCGCAGCGGGTGCGGTGGTGTTTCAGAACAAAATGTGGATCATTGGCGGCACCGAAAATTACTACTTCGGCGACGATGCGAGCTTGAAGAACGATGTCTGGTCTTCGAGCGACGGTAAGACGTGGAAACTCGAAACGGAGAACGCCCCGTGGAGCGCACGGGCCTATCACGCCGCCGTCGCCTACGATGGCAAACTCTGGGTGTTCGGCGGCGGCAACTACGTCCCGAAATATGCGGCAAACAACGATGTCTGGAGTTCGAGCGATGGCGTCAAATGGGAACGAGTGACGGCGGCCGCCCCGTGGTCGCCGCGATTGTGGTTCTCGTCGGTGGTCTACCGCGACCGCATGTGGGCGATCGGCGGTTGGTCGAACAACCCCGCGAAAAACTGGGGCGATATTTGGCACTCGAAGGACGGCAAAGACTGGAAAGCACTCAAAACGCCGACGATGTGGAAAGAGCGACACGAACATTCCGCATACGTCTTCCAGGATAAAATCTGGGTCGCCGGCGGGCACGCGCAACCACTCAACAGCGAAGTGTGGTCATTGCAATTACCCAAGAACTGGACGCCCGACGAATGATGTACAAACGAACAATCTGGATGAGTATTCTCGCACTCGGACTCGTTTCGCGAGCGAATGCAGACGATCAGCCGATGTGGAAAGCGGGACTGGCGAAGGCCGTGATTACGCCGAAGGTGCCGATGTGGCTCGCTGGTTACGGCGGCCGCGATCGACCCTCGGAGGGGACACTCCACGACATCTGGATTAAAGCTCTCTCGCTCGAAGACGCGAAAGGCCACCGCGTCGTGTTACTGACGAGCGATTTGTGCGGAATGCCGAAGTGGATGTACGACTCGATTTGTGCATCGTTGAAAAAATCCGACGGCCTCGAACGCGATCAGATCCGGATCACGAACTCGCACAACCACTGTGCGCCGGCGGTCCGTGGCGATCTCGAAGACTATTACCCGCTGGACGATGTGCAACGAAAGCGCGTCTACGACTATTCCGATTGGCTCGAACGCGAGATCATTCGCACGATCCGCGCGTCGCTCGGCAACATGCGGGCCGCTACGGTTTCATCGGGCGAAGGCGTCTGTACTTTCGCGGTCAATCGGCGGAACAATAAGGAAGCCGACATACCAGAGATGTTGAAACGCGGCGAGACACCCAAAGGGCCGGTCGATCACTCCGTGCCCATTTTGGTGGTGCGCGACACGAAAGACGAATTGCTTGCGATCGTCTTCGGATACGCCTGCCACAACACGGTTCTGAGCTTTTATCAATGGTGCGGGGACTACGCAGGCTTCGCGCAAATTGCATTGGAAAAGAAGTACCCCGGAGCGATGGCGATGTTCGTCGATGGGTGCGGTGGCGATCAGAACCCGTTACCGCGACGCACCGTGGAGATGGCGGAAAAGTATGGAAATCAACTGGCTGCGGGGGTTACCAAAGTCGTCGATCAGAAGATGCAGTCACTCGCGCCGAAACTGCGCACGGCGTTCGAGTTCGTCGATCTGCCCTTCGAGAAAAACCCGACACGCTTGGAGCTGAACGTGCATTTGAAAGACGGCAGCCCCGTTCGCGTACGCTGGGCGAAACGGATGCTCAAACAACTCGACGATGGCGTGCCGTTCGCAAAATCACACCCGTATGCCGTGCAGGCGTGGGATTTCGACGGCCAGTTGTGGATCGCACTGGGAGGGGAAGTTCTGGTCGATTACGCCCATCGCTACCGAAAGGAATACGGTGCGAAAACGTGGGTGACATCGTACTCCGCAGATTTGACTGCCTATATTCCATCGGAGCGAAACTGGCGAGAAGGCGGCTACGAAGTCGGTTACCTGCACGAATACATGCTGCCTGCCGACCGCTGGACCCGCGACGTAGAAGATCGCATCTCCGCAAGCGTATCGAGGGTCGTTGCGAAGCTCAAACCGTGAAAGCCGACCAATTAACGCTCGTTTCAGGCACTCGAAATCGTGCGACTTTTCCTGCCAGCCTGCTGCGCAAGTTTTGAAGTTGGGCTGTTTTGTCGCCTATCTTCAAAAGCAGGTGTTTCACGCACAAACCTGCGCTCGCCAGTTTTTTGAGAATGAACATTGTCAAAGCGAGTGTCAGGAAAGTTTCAAATCGCGCAACTTCACTCGCTCAGCGTGCTGGCACGAAAAGTCGACAGATTTCTCACCAAAACCAGATTTTCGACGAATTGCCGAGTGCAATTCTCCCACGAATAGCGTCGGGCTTCTTTGATGCAAGCAATTCGTTGGCCGGTGATCAAGGCCTGCCGAATTGCGGTGCCGAGGTCTGCATTCAACGCTCCGAGTGTGGGCTTCGTGATGATGTCGATCGGGCCAGTCACCGGGAACGCCGCCACGGGTAGCCCGCACGCCATCGCTTCGATCATCACGAGGCCGAACGTATCGGTTTTGCTTGGGAAAACGAAGAGATCCGCGGCCGCGTAAGCCGCCGTGAGGGCTTCGCCCTTGAGGAACCCGAGGAACACGGCTTGCGGGTATTTCGCCTGCAACTCCGCACGTGCTGGACCGTCGCCGACGATCACTTTCGTTCCCGGCGTGTCGATTGCCAAAAACGCTTCGATGTTCTTTTCCGCCGAGACGCGACCGACATAAAGCAACACAGGAACCGGGTACTGGCTCGATTGCTTTTCCCCCGCTCGAAACACCGTAAAATCGACGCCGCGCGACCAACGCCGAATCGGCGACGCAAAGCCACGCTGTTGCAAATCGGCTTCCAGGCTAGGCGTCGCAACCATGATCGCGCTCGCCCGGTTGTGAAACCAGCGCAGGAATCGGTAACTCCAACGTGCCGGGAAACCCGTAAGTGTCTGGGCATATTCGGGGAACTTCGTGTGATACGACGTGGTAAAATTCCACGCATGATGCCGACAATACTGGTGAACCAGCAGACCGATCGGCCCCTCCGTGGCGATATGAACGCAGTCTGGCTGAAACGATTGGATCCGGCGATTGACACGGCCGGGACGCGGGAAGCAGAACGGGATTTCCCGGTAGAACGGGATCGGAATCTGCGAAAATCCCTCGGGCGAGACGACTTCGACGATGTGCCCCATCGCACGGAGTGTGCGGGTGGTGGTGTCGAGCGTTCGCACGACCCCGTTAACTTGCGGGTTCCAGGCATCGGTGGCGATCAGAATACGCTGCTTCATGTTAAAGGTGTTTTATGCCCGTAGACCCAGATAAACGCAAGATTCGCGAGTGGAAACGCGCCGTGAAGAAGCGCGGCAACAAACACCGTCGCCATCAACTCAAGCGCAACCTCGCCGATAACCCGGAAGACGCCGCCAACGACGTCGAGCAACTCGGCCGCCACCGGTCGGAGTCCTTGAATGGTCTCGATCAGCCGTCAGCGATCAGCAATCAGCGGTCAGCAAATCAAGGACCGCAGAATCGGAAATCTGAACACTCTGGCTGAAAGCGGACTGCTGATCGCTGAAAGCGGCCGCGGCGGCCTTGCACTTGTACCGAATCGATGATTTGCGATACCATCGGCACCATTGTTACCTCGTTGGGGTGCGGATGTCATGGATGGTTCACCTGCCGACGGATTTCGTGCGAAACCGGGCTGGTTACTCGCGGTGTTGGTGCTGACCGTGGGCCAAGCCGGTTTGTCGCTGCCGGTGTTCGGCGGTTGGGCGGGTTTGCACGATTCGCGGCCGATCGTTGCGGGCAGGCACCCGCTTCACCTTTATCATGGCAGTCTCGGTTCCGAAACTTTCCGCCAACGCTATGCCACGGCGTGCTTCGATCCGAACTTTCAGGCAGGCTACCCGAAAACGCCCGTCTTCGATGGCGGTTGCCGCCCCGCAGAACTGTTTCTGACCATCTCCGGCAAAGGCTACGACCCGGCGGCGTACAAAATCGGCTTGTTCATCTGTTGTTTGCTCGTGCCGGGTGCGTTCGTGTTAGCCGGGCGCGGCATCGGCTTGTCGGCACCGGGAGCGTGTCTGGCCGGTGCATTCGGTTGTGGCGTCTGGTGGTCCGCGCCCGTTCGCGCGATGTTCGATGCGGGCGATAGCGATCTGCTACTGGCGGGAATGTCGGCGATCATTTTCATCTCTTGGCTCTCGCGTTACAACTGGGAACCCGGCATCACAGCATGGCTAATTCTCTCCGGCACGGCGATCATCGGTTGGTACGCGCACCCCGTTGTTTGGCTGGGCCTTGCGCCCGTTCTGGGCATCTATTACCTCGCAGTGGCACCGCGACACGGCCCCGGCTGGCACCTCGGTTTGTTCGGCATTTCCTCGGTTGGCATCGCACTTAACATGTGGTGGATCTGGGATTGGGCAAAATTCTGGTGGCTGCGGCAGCCATCCGTAGACGATGTGGCCCCGCTGCCAAACTGGGGAGCACTGCTCGATTCGTGGGACGGCAACGGCCAACTCTTCGGCCCCGCCCCGCTCGGGTGGCCGATGGTGGTCGCGGGGCTGTTCGGCTGCGTCTGGTTTGCGCGTGCCAACCGTAAGACGGCACCTGCACTGTTGGTTTTAACGGGGCTATTGGCGTTCTGCATTGCCAGGCTCGGGCAAACGTGGCCCCCGCTCGCGAATGGCGGAGCCGAACGCGCCGCACCGCTGGTGGCGGCACTCGCCGTCTTGCCCGCCGCGTGGATGGCGCAAACCATCGGCAAAACGCTGCCGTACCGCTCGATTCTGCTTCTGATTATCGTGTTGCTCCCCGCGATTGCGGGCTGGGGTGGGTACGCAACGGGGCCGCTGCGGTATTCGCTGGGGTTGCGAACCGAACCGATCGCGATGGGGCTGAATGCGGAGCAAGAAAAGCTCGTGAAGGAAATCGCCACTCGCACCACGCGCGAGGGACGCATCCTCATCGAAGATGGCCCCTCGATCGGCATGAGTTGGAACTGGACGGCACTGTTACCGATGTACACCGAACGCGCGTTTCTCGGCGGATTGGACCCCGAT
>JANXNT010000997.1 GCA_025353985.1 Limnoglobus sp. | reverse complement strand
GGCGAATCGGTCGAAGGCGGTGGCGCGAAGTTGACCGAAATCACCGCCGATGGCCCGGCCGCGAAGGCGGGCCTGAATGCCAACGAAATCATCATCGCCGCCGATGGCAAGAAGCTCGAAAACTACGAAGCGCTGATTCAGATTATTCAGATGAAGAAAGAGGGCGACAAACTCGCCCTGACCGTCAAGCGCGACGGCAAAGAGGTCGTGCTCGAAGTCGTGCTAGCGAATCGTCCTGTGGGTGCGGGTATCAATCCGCGTACGGGTCCGAGTCGCGGGCCGCGTGTCAGTGCGGGTTACCGACTGGCAGCAGGCGAGAAGGGTGCGAAGATCGGCACGCTCATCGAAGGCGGAGCCGCCGATAAAGCGGGTTTGAAGGAAGGCGATGAGATCGTTGCCGTCGAAGGAAAGCCAGTCAAGTCGCCCGAAGAATATCTCGAAGCCGTCGGCAACGAACGCAAGCCCGGCGACAAACTGAAGCTGAGCGTGCTTCGCGGCACCGAGAAGAAAGAGTTTGAAATCGTCCTTGGAACACCCGCAACGCGCGGCCCGTCGTTGACCAAACCGTACGCGCTCGGGTTGGGCGGCCAGCAACCGAACGCGATCGAGCAACAGGGAAAGGACGGCTTCCAAACGGGTGGTATTTACGTCTCATCTGATAGTGGCGACACGTGGAAACGCATCAACAGCCTGAACCCGCGCCCAATGTATTTCAGCGTGATTCGCGTCGATCCGACCGACGACAAAATTCTCTACGTCACGAGCGATACCGGTTTGTGGAAATCGACCGACAGCGGCAAGACGTTCCGCGCGGGGCCAGCGAAGGGCGTTCACGTCGATCACCATGCACTCTGGATTAACCCGAAGAACGGCAAGCACCTCATTATCGGTTGCGATGGCGGCTACTACGTTACGTACGATGCGGGCTTGAATTGGGACCACCTGAACAACGTCGCGCTCGGCCAGTTCTACCACATTGCAGTCGATAACAAACGCCCGTATCGCGTCTACGGTGGCCTGCAAGATAACGGCAGTTGGGGTGGCCCATCGAACTCGCTACGCAGTTACGGCGCAGTCAACGAAGACTGGGTTTACGTCAACGGCGGCGATGGATTCGTCTGCCGCGTCGATCCGACCGACTCGGATTTGATCTACACCGAAAGCCAAGGCGGGATGATGAGCCGTCGCAACTTCCGCACCGGCGAACGCGGTTTCATTCGTCCACCACAGAAGCAAAACGATCCGATCCAACGCTTTAACTGGAACACGCCGTACATCCTCAGCAGCCACAACCCGAGTATCTTTTATGCGGCGGGCGAATACGTCTGGCGTTCGGTCAAGAAGGGTGCGGACCTTCGCAAAATCTCACCGGAAATTACTCGCACGAAAGCCGGGAGCGCGACGGCACTCAGCGAGTCGCCGGTCAATCAAGATGTCGTATGGGCCGGTACCGACGATGGCTTCGTCTGGGTAACGAAAGATGGTGGCACCACCTGGACGAACGTCACCGAGGCGATCAAAACCGCCGGGTTGCCGGGCTTCCGTTGCGTGGCCACGCTTGAAGCGTCGAAGGACAAAGAAGGTCGCTGTTACGCCTGCTTCGATGCCCACCGTTCGGACGACGACAAGCCGTACATTTTCGTCACCGAAGACCTCGGCAAGACCTGGAAGCCGATCGTGGCGAACCTGCCCGCGTTCGGCAGCACGCGCTGTTTACGCGAAGATATCGTCAACACCGACATGCTGTACTGCGGCACTGAGTTCGGAGCGTTCGTCAGTGCGAATCGCGGGCAGAGTTGGACCAAACTCGGCGGGAATCTGCCGACCGTTGCGGT
>JANXNT010000935.1 GCA_025353985.1 Limnoglobus sp. | reverse complement strand
ATGCCGGACATCAGCTTGAGGTTGATACCGTAGGTGATCTTCAGAGCCTCGCCGCCCGTGACCGAAAAATACAGCGCGGACGTGGGTTTGTCTTCGCTGCCCAGCATCAGCGTCGCCATGCCGCCGACTTGCTCGTTGCCCGTTGCGATCAGTTGCCCGAGCCGCTTCGGATTGACGACGATATCGAACGCCTTCGCCTCGGCGGGCTTCGCGGACAGCATCTTCTTCAGCATCGGTTTCGATTCGGTGCCGAACGCTGCATAGATCGCTTTCGGCCCGAACGCGAATTGGAACGTGTTCGAACCGAAGACTTTTTCGACTTTCTCGTCTTTTTCCGGTGCCGTGAAATCGTGAATGTTGACGTCGCCGATTTTGTCGGTGTCGAACTTGATGCCGTCTTTGATGTTTTTCGGAACCTTGTCGCCTTTGAGGGTGGCTTTCAGAACCTTCTCCAGTGCGGCACCGCCATCGTAGGACATCGCAACGAGGCCGGTGAAGTGGCCGTCTTTATCCGGGCCATTCACCGTCATCGCGAGGTCCATTTCGCCGGCCTTCACCGTGCGAATCAGGCCGTCCAACAGTTCGTTGGTGGGCTCTTTGGGTATTTCGGTTTCGTTCTCTTCGTTCTTCTTTTTCAGTTCTTCGAGGCCCACGACGCCAGCATCGCGGAGTTCCTTCGCGAACAGCGGCATGTTCACCTTCATACCGGCGGCGGTTTTGTCGTCGAAGGCGGCGGCGAATTGGTTCGTCGTCGGTTTGCGATCCGTGAGATCTTGTGCGAGGCTCGTACCCTTTTTCGGGGTCATCGAAGTTTCCATTTCCACGAAGCCAGTCGCTTGATCGAACACGAGGCGGAAGCCGGTGGAGGCGGTTTCCTTCTGCGATTGCTGGTTGAAGCGGTTCATCATCGCGATGAGGCTCGTCAGGACTTTCTCTTTCGCGTCATTATTCGCACCGAGTAGGCCCTTGAGCATCTCGATCGACTGTTCGCTCTGCTTCGCACTTTCCTTGAGCAACTCTTCGGGGTAGCGATCGTTATAAATCTTGACCGCCACTGCGGCGGTTTCCTTCGGGTCGTACAGTTTCTCGACGGCGACGAGTTTCGCCGGGTCGAGATCGGCCGCGCTGCCGTTCAGGCCGAAGTACGCGTGTTTCGCATGGAACCGCATCAGCACGGGCTTCGCGGGCTTATCGTCACCGGCCATCGGATTCAGTTTCAGGCCGGGTAACTCGCCGAGTTGGTACAGGCCCTTGTCGCCCTTGACGGTTTCCAGCGGCGCTTCGAGGCGTTCGAGGAATTTCAGAAACTCTTCTTCGCTCGTAATCGGGACGGCAATCACGCCGGCCGAGTCGTCGATTTTCTTCGCGTCGAGGTTCACGTAACCGGCAATCGGCCGCGTCAGGTCGAGGCCCGCGAGGCCTTTCTCGCCGAGCTTTTCCTTCATCGTTTCGTTCATTTTTTCGACGGCCATTTCGCCGCCGAACATTTTCGCGATGGCGCGGGCATCGTCGAGCAACTTGCTCGCGTTTGCAACCTGGAAGGTGATGGCGGGGCCATCGGCGGACTTGCCCGACGGTGCGGGGGCGGCCCGCAACGTAAATGGGGCGACCGCAAGAATACACGCTGCGACGGTCCATCGAAACTTCATGGCAAACCTCCGATAAGATTGCGGGCGGCTGCAATACTCACGGCATCTTATGCTGACCCGATGCGATTGCAACCGATCCCGCGTTGACGTAAACCAAAGAGACGACTTCGATTGTCCTCACAGGCCCCTGTCATGCACCCCCTTGCCCTGACGTACTTCCGCGAGTTGCAAGATCGCATCTGCGCGAACATCGAGCGCGTCGATGGCGGCACGCGCTTCCGTGAGGATTCGTGGGAGCGCGAGGGCGGCGGTGGCGGGCGGAGCCGCATTCTCGAAAATAGCACGGTCTTCGAGAAGGCCGGTGTGAACTTCTCCGAGGTATTCGGCGAAATGGACGCCGCATTTGCAAATCACCTGCCCGGCGAGGGGACGAGTTTCACCGCCACCGGCATTTCGCTCGTTCTGCACCCGCGTAGCCCGCTCATCCCCACGGTTCACGCGAACTTCCGCTTCCTCACGCGCGGCTCCGCTTCGTGGTTCGGCGGCGGTGCGGACCTTACGCCGTATTATCCGGTGCTCGAAGATGTGACGCACTTTCACCGGACGTGGAAAGCCGTCTGCGAACGGCACGCGGAGTTGGCAAATTACGACAAAATGAAGCGCGATTGCGATGAGTATTTCCACCTGAAGCATCGCAACGAAGCACGGGGCGTGGGTGGCTTCTTCTTCGATTACACCGGTGCGGATCGCCTCGATGCGACGTTCGCGTTCGTGAAGGATGCGGGCGAAGCGTTCGTCAGCAGTTACGTACCAATCGTCGAACGGCGCAAGTCCCTCGCATGGACGGCGGAGCAGCGGCTGTTTCAGGAGTATCGCCGCGGGCGGTACGTGGAGTTCAACCTCGTGTACGATCGCGGCACGATCTTCGGCTTGAAAACCAACGGCCGCACCGAAAGCATCTTGATGAGCCTGCCCCCCGTCGTGCGTTACATCTACGACTACCAACCCGCCGTAGGCAGCCCCGAAGCCGCACTCACCGACTACTGGCTAAAGCCAAAAGACTGGGCGAACATGGGATTGTCCGACGTTTAGCCGCGCTGCGACTTTCGAATTGTATTACCCTTCCGTCTCGTGAAGTCGCCTCTTCGCCCCGGATGGGGCGACGGAATGTAGCCACGGGTGGAGTGACGCTCGACAACGTCGAGTGGAGCGCAACCCGTGGACGAGTTTGCGAATGGAAAAGGCTCGATGTTTAGCCGCGCCGCGTAGTCTTCGGAGCGAAGCGCAGGCAAGGCCAACAAGATCGGAACGATCGCAATTGTAAGCCCGACGCGCTAGTTTTGAAGTTGCGATGTTTAGCCTCGCCGCGTAGGCTTTGCGAAGCGAAGCGCGGTGCGGAAACTCTCGAAACCAACGTGAATAAACCTACAATACCGAGCCGATTCCCCGCAAGGGGTCGGGTGTGAGACTCTCGCCCGTTTTCACGATCCCACACACTGGCAAAGTCACTATTGGGTGGTTGCGCATCACCCGACCCCTTGCGGG
>JANXNT010000913.1 GCA_025353985.1 Limnoglobus sp. | reverse complement strand
TTCGTGAATGTTGCGTGCGAGGCCGACGCCGACGTGCCGGGCCGTCTCGAACCCGAAGGTGGGAATTCCGGGGGGGAGGGGCAAGTCGTTGTCGATCGTTTTCGGAACGTGAGCGACCTTGATCTTTCCAGCGGCTCGTTTATATACCTGGCTACCGGAAAACGCGGTATCGTCGCCACCGATTGTGACGAGGTACTGCGCACCGAGTTTATCGAGCGACGAAATCACGCTGAGAAGGTCTTCGTCCTTCTTGGCCGGGTTCGTACGGCTGGTGCCGAGCATCGAGCCACCGCGGTTGTAGTATGGGGCGACGTCGGCAATCGTAAGCGTTTTGGTTTTCGTGAGGTCGCCGGAGACGAGGTTTTTGAACCCGTCGCGAATGCCGATGACTTCCCAGCCCTGATTGATGGCCTCGATCGTGACCGACGAAATGACTCCGTTGATTCCGGGCGCAGGCCCGCCACCTACAAGGATCGCTAACCGGCCACGGGTTGCGGAAGTTGCCATGCTGTACCTGCCTCATGCTGCGAATAAAATTCGAAACCTCGTCGTTGAAAAGATCGGATTCTGTCGCCGATTTTCAAGGGCAATCGTCGTACTGATGCTGATCGCATCGGTCGGTTGTCGCATGTCGGAGAAACGCTGCGCGCCGGACCCCGAATCGTGGTCCGAAATTGGCCAGACTTCCTATCGCGCCTCGGAACCGTCGGTCTTTGAAGGTCTCGCCGATCAATTGCAAGGCGGCCCACCCGTCGCGCCGCCCGAAGGCAAGAAATACAACATTCTCGCGCTGTCCGGCGGTGGCAAATATGGGGCATTTTCGGCAGGTGTGTTGTGCGGTTGGTCCGAGACGGGTACGCGGCCGGTGTTCGACCTCGCCACGGGGGTGAGTACGGGTGCGATTGTGGCGGTTTACGCCTTTCTTGGCAGTGAATATGACGCGAAATTGCGCGAGTTCTACACCACGGTCACCACGCGACAAATCTTGAACAACAAGTTACTGCCGATCGCGCTGTTCACCGATTCGTTGGCATCGTCGGCCCCGTTGAAAAAGCTCATCGATAAAGCCGTGGACAAAGAACTGCTCGATGCGGTGGCGGCGGGGCACCGCTGCGGGCGACGCTTGCTCGTCGGCACGACGAACCTCGATACGAAGCGGCTCGTCGTCTGGGATCTCGGCGCAATTGCCGCATCGGATCGCGCAGATAAGGCCGATCTCTTCCGTAAAATCGTTCTCGCTTCTGCATCGGTTCCCGGCGAGTTTCCACCGGTCCGGATCGAGATCGAAGTGAATGGCAAAAAGTACACCGAACTCCACGTCGATGGCGGCGTCACGAGCGAAGTCTTCGTGCGTTTGCCGCACCTGACGCTCGAACCGGGGCACTTGACTCGTGGCCCGCGACCGCTGGCCGGGTCGAATGTCTACGCCATCATCGCCGGGAAACTGTACGCGAACCCAGAGTGTGTGCGGGCGAAGCTGTTCGGCATCCTCGGCAAATCGGTGTCGTCGCTAATTTACGCGATGACGCAGAACGATTTGCTGCGGATTTACACGCTCTCGCTACTCACGGGGATGAAATTCCAGTTCACGTCGTTGCGGCAAGATTACGAAGACACCGGCGACGCACTGTTGTTCGATCCGGTCGAATTGGTGGCCCTGTTCAACGAAGGTGCGAAGGTCGGCCGCAACGCCGGTGGCTGGCGAACAAACCCGCCCGGCACAAACGCCAACGAGCAGATCATCCCCCGCACCAGCACGAACTTCCACTCGCACGCAAAGTGAAAATGAGCCGCGCCGCGTAATCTTCGGAGCGAAGCCCGTGGGCGTTTTGAAGTTGCGCAAGTCTAATGTAGGGGCACCCCCAAGTGACGTGAAGTTGCTGTTGACGGGTTTTCTGGGCCATCTCGATTCCGCTTCTCCCGTTTTGGCACAGGCGTCATTTCGATGTGGGAATTCTCGCCATCGAAACCGTTGTCGGTCGTGGTTTTCGGGCCTGTAAGGTCCGTTCTTATAGCCCAGGTCGGAGTGAGCGTAGCGAGCG
>JANXNT010000902.1 GCA_025353985.1 Limnoglobus sp. | reverse complement strand
GTCGGTAGTCGGCGGCACGGTCTCGGTACCGATCACGCAGGCCGACGTGCGAAGCGTGCTTTTCGATGGCTTCTTCCCGACCGTGTCGCGGGATGCGGAACCGTCGCGAGTCGCCCGTGCGGGTTTGCAAGAGATGGGTCTGCCGTACGTGGCCGACCCCGCAATCACGAAGCACCTCGCCGCGTTCTTGCGGCAAAATCGCGCGACACCCGACGCGATTGATGCGATCCTGTTCAACGGTGGTGTGTTTCAGCCACCGGTGCTGCAAGATCGACTAATCGACGTGATGCGGCCGTGGTTCAGCGACGATTGGCAGCCGCTCGTGTTGACGAGTCCATCGCTCGATCTGGCGGTCGCGTGGGGGGCGGCGTACTTCGCGTGGTTGAAGCAAACGGGCGGACAACGCATCGGCGGGGGCACGCCGCGATCGTATTACATCGGCATCGAGACGACGGAACCAAATGCGAATCCGGAGCTACGATCCGTACTTTGCGTGGTGCCGCGACGGATGCAAGAAGGCGAAGAAATTTCGCTGCCGAAGCCCGAACTGGAGTTGGCACTCGGCCGCCCCGTGCTGTTTCCCCTGTATACCTCGACCGTACGCGGCGACGATGCGGCGGGCGATCTCATTCCAGTTTCGCCCGACCAATTGTTGCCGTTACCGCCGTTGCACACGATTTTGCGCGGTGGCAAACGCAGCGGCACGAAACAAATTCCCGTCACGCTCGCGGCAAAATGCACCGAGATCGGCACGCTGGAATTGTCGTGCGTGTCGCGGGAAGGCAACCGCTGGAAACTCGAATTTAACGTACGCGACTTGATACCCGAACCGCGTGGCGACGCCAAAGAGGCGGCAGCCGTGCCGCTCGATGTCTGGCCCGAAGAGAAAGTCCAGGCGGCACGCGATGCGATTCAGGCGGCGTTCGTGGGTGGTGACACCGCACTGACAGTAACGCCGCAAGAACTACCGAAGCGCATCGAAGCGGGTCTCGAATTGACGCGGTCCGAGTGGCCGACGGGGTTGTGCCGACGGATGTGGGACTTCCTCAGCGAGGTGTCCGAACAGCGCACGCGCGGCCCGGCATTTCTCGCACGTTGGTACAACCTCACCGGTTACTGCCTACGTCCGGGGTTCGGCGATCCGCTCGATAAATACCGCGTCGAAGCGGTCTGGAAACTCCTCATCGCAACGGCACCGGGAGTCGGTGCGAAAACTGTCACCGTTGCCGATGGCGGTGCGGATTATTGGATCATGTGGCGTCGAATGGCGGGCGGGTTGAACACGGCGCTGCAACTGGCGTTGTTTGCGAAGCTGAAGCCGATTCTGCTTCCCACAAAGGGCAAAGCGATCAACCGGCCGAGCACGAACGAACTCGCCGAGATGTGGCGCACGGCGGCGAGCCTCGAACGGCTCGATGCGAAAACGAAGGAGAACCTCGGCAACGAACTACTACGGCAAATCGCACGAACGCCGGTGCCGACGTTCGCGTTTTGGTCGCTGACGCGACTCGGTGCGCGCGTGCCACTTTACGGCCCGCTCAACGCGATCGTTCACCCGTCGACTATCGATAGCTGGCTGGAACGGCTCATCGATTTCAAGCCGAAGAACGAGAGCGAAAAATCGGGCTGGGCGTTCTGCTTGGCGCAACTCGCGCGGCGAAGTGGCGTGCGTGCGATCGAGGTGAGCGAAGACTATCGCGAGCGTGTGGCGGCGCGATTGCGCACGGTCCACGTACCGGAAAACTGGCTGCGAATGGTCGAGGAAATCGTGCAAACCGGTGGCGACGACCAATCGCAGATGTTCGGCGACTCGCTGCCGATCGGCCTACGGTTGACGCAATCGGCGGGGTGAAATTACTTCTTCTTTTTCGGCGGCTCGACGGCGGCGGTTGCTGTGGTCGTCAGCCAGGGGTTTGTAGTGGCGATCTCGAAATCGGGCATTTTGAACTCGGCGATGCGGTTGGTGATCTTGCCATCTTTCGAACGACCGACCAGTTGGAACGGCACGGACACGCCCGCTTTCTCGGTTGATAGCTTCACGACGATTGGCTTTTTGCCGTCGGATGGCACGACTTCGATTTTGACATCGGTGGGCAAGCCGATGGCTGACACCTCGATGTCACCCGCGAAGCCACCGGTCTTTACCACGGTGATTGGGATCTCGGTCGCCTTACCGACAACGACCGTGAAATGATCGCCTTCGATCGCCAGATGGAAGTCGGGTTGTTCGACGATTACCCTTAATAAGAAAGCGTGCCGAGGGCTGGCGGAGCCGTGCAGGTCGCGCACTTCGAGGGTATACACGCCATCGGCGGGCACGCCAAATTTCAGCGAGATATCGTGGCTGGGATTGTCCGGCTGTGCATTTTGCAACACTTTGCCTGTGGCATCTAGCAAGCGTAACGCGGGGGTGGTGGCTAGCCCAAGGCTCGGGCCGTGCGCCGTCATCTGAAGCGTCGTGCCCTTTTTTGCGAGGATGCGGTACTTCGCCAGTTGGCCGACTTCGCTAATGATGCCCGATGCGGAGAACGGTGGCGGGATCGGCGTTTCGGCTTTGGGCGCTTCGACCACCGCGTGCGATTCGCGACGGATGCGTATTGCATTTCGCGCGAGTGGCGTTAGCACGTTCTGCCAGACATCGTCATTCGTTAGCACGGGAACCGGAGCCTGCGCGGCCTTTGGTACGTTCCAGCCGACGACGGAAACCGACGCTGGCTTCACGCGATTGACCGCGAGCGGAAACGCGAAATCAGCGTACGCTTCGGTCGTGAGTGTCAGCCGATAGACGTAGTTGACACCGCCCGCGAAGTGGATGCTGCTATCGGGCGACGACGGGAACGCGAACAGCCGCACGTAGTACGTGCCATCGTCTGGCGCGGTGAACGCGATCAGCGGATCGAGGCCGCGGTGGTCGTGGTTTTGCTCTAACAGGAAGCCCGATTTCGAGACGATTTGCAGCACGGCATCCATCGGCGAGCGAAACGGAAAGTGCGCATCGAGCGCAGCCACCAGCGTTTGGCCCTTCTTCAGCGTCACCGCAAATAGATCGACATCGCCATTCTTTTGCAGTTGCCCATTCACCAAGTTCGGCAGTGCGATCAGTTGCGCGTGCGCGGCATCGTCGTTCGGTTCGACTTCGCGACATTCGGGATACGTGCTGACTGCGAAGGGCCGCAGCGCACTCGCGCCGGTTTCGTCGTGGAAACGCAGCCAGTAAATACCGGGCAAGGCATCGGCGGCGATGGTGATCGCGAACTGGCCTTTCGTCTTGCTGGCGATGCCGGAGATCGACTTGTCGCTCGACCACACCTTCACGGGCCATGCGTCGAATCCACCGAAAACTGTGACTTCGACGGTCTGCCCGCGCGGGCCGCCCGTCGGGAAAATGTGTGTGGCGATTGGGGCCGCATTCGCTAACGACGCCGAACAGGCGAGCAGCCAACCGCAGAGGAAAACGCATCGTGTCATCGGTATGTCACCTCGGCGGCGGATTGTCAATTTCAGCCCATCAGTTCTTTGATCGGCATCGGGTCGCTGACGATGTGCGAGGGTCGGCCGTTCGGTGCGTACAGCAGTTTATTCGGGTCGATGCCGAGCTTCGTGTAGATCGTCGAAGCGAAGTTTTCCGGCGAAACGACGCGCTCGATCGCGGCAAACCCCTTCTTGTCGGTCGCCCCGATCACCTGCCCACCGGGCGTGCCACCACCCGCGAACAACACGCTCATCGCGTTCGCCCAGTGGTCGCGTCCGCCGTCTTTATTGATCTGCGGGGTACGGCCAAATTCACCGAGCGCGATCACGAGCGTCGTATCGAGCAACCCGCGCTGATCGAGGTCCGAAATCAGTGCGGAGACGACTTGATCCCACGAGGGCAGTCGCGTTTTTAGTGCATCGAACAGCTTCGTGTGGTGGTCCCAACCGCCGTCATTCAGCGTGATGAATGGCACGCCCGCCTCGACCAATCGGCGTGCGAGTAGGGCGCGTTGCCCGAACGCGGTTCGCGTGTAGGCTTGTCGCACTTTCTCTGGCTCGCGACCGATGTTAAATGCGGCCTGCGCTTCCTTCGATTTCATCAATTCGGCGGCTTGCAGATAATGTTCGTCGAGCGCGATGGCGGGATCGCCGGAAGTTTTATCGAGGAAGCGGCGGAAGCGATCGACCTCGACGCGGACATCGCTGCGGTCGGCGAACCGTCCCGCCGTCAGGCCGCTCGGTAGTGCGACATCGCGAACGCGGAAGTCGTGTTGGTCCGGGTTCTCTTCGACAACGAACGGCGCGTATTTCGCACCGAGGAAGTTTGGCCCGCCCGACCGCGTCATGCTCGGGAAACTGAAGTACGCAGGCAGACCCGCTGGCGCACCGACTTCGGCGGCCGTCACCGAACCCATGCTCGGGTGGAAGCTGACGAACGCCCCGCAACCGACGGGGATTCGCGGCGGTGCGCCCGTCGTCATGTAGTGATTGCCCGCGCCATGGTTGCCTTGGTCGTGTCGAATCGAACGCACGATCGCGAGCTTGTCGGAGATCGCTGCAAGCCCCTTCATATGCTCGGAAACCATCATCCCGTTCGTCTTCGTGGGGATCGCTTTGAAGTCGCCGCGATACTCCGAAGGGGCATCGGGCTTCGGGTCGAAGGTTTCGTAGTGCGTCGGGCCGCCGTCCATCCAAATGAGGATGCACGACTTCGCCTTCGGCGCGATCTTGTTCGTTCCAGACGACGCCCGCATCGCAGTGGCCAGCCCGCCACCGAGCAAAGTCGTAAGGCCGAGTTGCAAGCAGTCTCGGCGCGTAACGCCCAGGCAGTTCGTGTTCACGTTCGTCCCCTTCCATCAATCGTTGAATGCGAATTCGGGCGTGTTCAGCAACGCCCACATCAGGTCTTCGGTCGCCTCGCGGCGGTTCGCGTTTTTCTTCTCGAATCGCGCCACGCACTTCGCCGTCTCTTCGGCGATCGGTTCGCGGCAATAGACCAGTAAGTAAATCTCGCGCACAATCGCGGCCGGCGTTTTGTCGCTCTTCGCAAGTATCGCCGCATTACCGTTATTGTCAGTTATCTTACGTTGAATGTTCGGCGAATTCATTAGGTGGAGTGCCTGCACCACCGTCGTTTCCGAACTGCGTTCGCACGGTGGATCTTGGTTCGGATCGGGTCGCCCAAAGCTGTCGAGAAACTTCGAATCGAAACGCACCGTCCACGATTCCATCGCACGCGAACCGGGCGACATTGCTTCGAATTTCTCGTTCACGCCCGTAATGTCCGTGACGGCATCGAGCAGCACTTCCGCACGCAGCCGTTGGCGATAGTGCCGCGAATAGTTACGGATATCGCCGACGTTACGATCCCGTGGCGTCGAGTTCAAACCGTATGCGTGGCTCGTCGCGATTCGGCGAATGAGCGATTTCATATTGCAGCCACCCTTGCGGAAGTCGGCCGCGAGTTCGTCGAGGAGCGGGCCGTTAGTCGGCGGGTTCGTGGCACGCAGGTCGTCAACGGGATCGACGATGCCGCGGCCCATCAGGTCTGCCCAGACGCGGTTGGCGATCACCTTCGCGAACGTCGGATTCTCGGGTGCCGTCACCCACTTGGCCAGCACGACGCGCGGGTCGTCTTCGGGTGGAATCACGATGTCCTTTCCGAGCAACGTGCGCGGTGACATCACCTTGTCAGTCAGCGGGTGTTTGACCGTGCCGGTGGGATTGACGTAGAAGATTTCCTCGCCGCCGGAAATCGGTGCCGAGATGCCTTGCCCGGTGTGGCCGAGACGGGCGAAGAACGCAGCGAAGCTGTAAAAGTCGTCTTGCGAGTAAACTTCGAATGGGTGGTGGTGGCACTTCGCACAGTCGAGGCGGATGCCGAGGAACAGTTGGCTCGCCATCGTCGTCAGTTCGTCGGGTTGGCGACGATTGCGATAAAATACGACGGCCCCGTTGCGGAACGAACTGCCTTGTGCGGTGAGGATTTCGCGAACGAACTGATCGTACGGCTTGTTCTTGCGGAACGATTCGCGGATCCAGGCATCGTAGTTGAACGTCGCCTTGATGCCCGCGTGATACGGGTTCGGCCGCAACAAATCCGCCCACTTATTCGCCCAGAAATCGCCGTACTCCGGCCGCTCCAAGAGGCGATCAATCAGTGTGTCGCGCTTCTTGGGGTCGGTGTCTTTCAGGAACGCGATCGTCTCGGTGGGCGTCGGTAATCGGCCGATGACATCCAGATACGCGCGGCGGTGAAACGTCGCATCGGGGCACGGGTCTGACGGCGTGATCGCGAGTTGTTTGAGCTTGTTCCAGACGTGGCCATCGATGAAGTTCTTTCGCGGTAGGTTGTCGTAATATTTTGCATCGACGGTACCCGGAAGCGGGATCAGGATGTTGCAGACGGCGAAGGTATTTTGGAATCGCGCCATCACGGCGGCCTCGCCGGGTAGCGGCCCCGCGACGATTTTGCCGAACGCATCGACGGCGGCGTAGGTGCTGTCGTTCGATTGAAACTGCGACATCCGCGTCACATCTTCGCTGCTGCCATCGGAGTACGTGGCGGTAATTTGCAGCGGAACCGTGGTGCCGAAGGTCATGATCCGTTCGCGTGGAAGTACCGATATACCCACGAGCTTCGCAGCGGTTGTCGGCGTGCGCGGCGTGCCCGATGCGATCCACTTTTTCAGCGTCGCGTAGTTCGGGTCGTCCTTCGGCAACTTCTTGCCGCCGCCGTGCGGGACTTCACCGCTCGCTTTCCGCAACAGCAAACTGAACTCGGGGTTCGCGGGGAACAACCGCCGCCCGCGGGCTTCCTCGGTGATGGCCGCGAAGTCCGCATCGGGATCGTATGCGAGCAGCGACAGCGAGAAGCCGTTCTGCCCGCGTGCCTTCCCGTGACACGCCCCGGCATTGCAACCGTACCGCGTCAGGATCGGCTGAATGTCGCGCTCGAATGTCGGTTCGCGCGCCAGCGAAAGCGATGGCGTGCCAAGGAGTACGAGTAGTATCAAAAACTTTTGCATGTCTAACCGAGCTTGTAGGTAACGATCTTATTGTGGCCGACGGCAACGATCGAATCGAAGGCGTCGGTGACGGCGAAATCGTGAACGTGCATCGGCACTTTTTCTTGCTTGATGACTTTCTTGCCCGCGACATCGATCGCGATGAAGAACCCTTCGCCCGCACCGCCCGCACCGAGTAGCCACGACCCATCGGGTGCAAATACGAGCTTGTTCACCAGCCCTTGCGACTTATCCGCGACGATCTCGGCGAGTGGCTTCTTCGCCTTCCAGTCGAACAGTTCGACGCGCGCCTTGGCTTCGAGGTGGTCGATGTTGCCGATCTTCCCGGTGCCGCCAACCGCGAGGATGGCGTTGTCGGGCGAGAACGCCACCGAGCGTACGCCGCCGATCGAGTGCAGTCGTTGCGCTTTGTCCCACGTGTACATAATCGGTGCTTCGACGGCGGCCAGTTCCTTGCCGGTGTTCGCATCCCAGACGACGACGTGGCCGACTTTGTCGCCCGTCGCGATCAGCGAACCATCGGGGGAAAACGCAACCGCGTACAGCATGGACACATAGTTGTTCGGCGTCTTTTCGGCATGGCCACGCAGTTCGCGAATCAGTGTACCTGTGGTGGCATCCCAGAGTTTGCAAACCATGTCGTCCGCAATACTCGCAACGATCTTTCCGTTCGGCGATGCGATGACTTTGCGAATCCACTTCGCGTGGGCATCGTGCGTGCGAATGACAGCTTTTTTGTCGGTGTCCCACCACGCCAGTTTGCCATCGTACCCGCCGGAAACGAGCGTCTTCCCGGCGAGTGTCACACCCGTAACATAACTACCGTGCGCATACAAATCCTTCGGCTCAAACTTCGCCGCCACCAGGTCCGCTTCGCTCACTTTGAAGTCCGACGCGCCGAGGAAAACGCGATCCGAACCAGGCACGCGAATCACGGCAAACGTGATTACAGGCCGCGAATATTCCTTAACGAGCTTCAGCGATTCGGCATTCGGTGTTTTCATGGTGATGCCAATGTTTGGAGGGATGTTTACGCCATCAGCCAGTCGATCGAAAGTCGCCAACCGGGGACGGCGGGTTCGGCGTCGGCTTCGGAGCCAGTTCGGAATGTCATCGGAGTTTCGCTATCGGCCCGATAGCGACGGACGACGCCCGCAATCGGATCGACGTCCCACACGACGAGCGTGCCTGCCTCGAAATACTCGGCTCGTTTTGCGGCAATCTCGGCATCGGCTGCGGGACCGTAATCGTTCTCGATGCGGACTTCGACCGCAAAGTCTGGCGGGCCAGGCACAAACCGCATGAGGTTGGTGGGTAGCGGGCCGGTGTAGTACGACGCATCGGGAGAGAACGACTCCCTGCCAGTCGACAATTCCGGGACCGCGAACCCGACGTTAGCAGTCAGAGCCACCCCGCGCCCCGTCGCATCGGCGTAGTCGTTCAATCGAAGGAAGATGCGCCCCGCGAGGATGCTTGGCCGATGACCGGAACACGCACCTTTGACAATTTTCCCTCC
>JANXNT010000892.1 GCA_025353985.1 Limnoglobus sp. | reverse complement strand
GTTGCGCCTTTGGTTTCCCAGTGGACTTTGCCCGTCATCGGGTCGAGGCTCGTGACCAGATCGCAACCCGTCAGGATCAGTTGTTCTTTGCCCGCTGCGCTAAGAATCACGGGGGAAACGTAGTTCGGCAACTTGGGGCGTGCGTGCGACCAGACTACCGATCCGCTGACGCGATCGAGGCCGACAATCGCGCCGCCACCCTTGTTGTCGGCGGCGACAATCACGAGCGAACGATGCAACATCGGTGACGAGCCGAAGCCCTGGTGTAGCACGTAATCGACGACTTTCTTCTGCCAAATGATCGCGCCATCGAGGCCGACCGCCGATGTGTGAATGCCGTCGGCATTCTGGAAATTGATGTAGATGCGTTCGCCATCGCAGGCCGGCGAAGACGAAGCGAGCGAGCCTTTCGTGTTGCCCATTTTCTCGAAGCCGCCCTTGTGCAAGTCCGCCTGCCAGACCTTTTTGCCACTCTCGCGATGGAAGGCAAACAGCGACTGCGTTTCGGTCGCCGCATCCGCCACGGCCAGATAGACGCGGTCGCCGACCACCGTCGCCGAACCGTGCCCGCGACCCGGCAAATCCGCCTTCCACAGCACATTTTCGCTTTCGTTCCACAGCGTCGGCGGCTTCTGCTTCGCATCGGCCACGCCATTCCCCAACGGCCCCCGCCACGACGGCCAATCGTCGCCCGCCACCACCGGACACGCACACACCAGCAAGAACAACAAACATCGCAGCATCGGGACATCCTTCAAAAGTGGAGAATGCCTGCACGATACGCGATGTGAACGGAAAACGCAATCCGCTGGATATGTCGGAGGTCGCGCTATCGTTGCGTGACTTCACGCCCCGCGCTCCGCTCCGCAAAGCCTGCGCGTCGCGGCTAATTATGGCAGTTTGACGTTTTCGAGTTGAAATGGCACGTCGACCGACACGACTTTCGTTCCGGTTTGGACGAGTTTTGTCGGCGCGCCGAGAGTGCTCGACTTGGGGAATTTGAGCGTGATGTCGATCGTTTGCCGCCAGCCGTCGCCGGAGTAGTTTGTGCCGGTTTGTTGCGGCGCGGGTAACGCTTTCCCTTGTGCGTCGGAGAACTTCAGCGTGTTGATGAGGTTGCCGATATTCATCGCTTCGGGTGGGATCGGTCGCCCGCCCATCTGCTGTTGTAACACCCATTGTTGCAAGACTTCGCCGCGAATGTTTACCGTCGTCGAGCCATCCTTCAGCAACTTGTACTCGGTGACGGACAACTTTGAACTGTACGGCCCATCGGACGATTTCCCCACGGCGTTCGCCATCTGATCGATGGTGATTACGGGCACGTTCGGCACGTGGATATCGCCACTCACGACGCCCTCCAGTCGCTTCAGCGTGCGGATACTGCGATCCTCGGTGCGAAGCGAGAGCGAGTGCAATCGCGGGTTCGGTGCCACAGTGAGTGGTGTCGTGTTACCGGAGTTATCGCCGTCGAACATTTGCACGACCTGACCCCCAACCGCCATGAACGCCATTCCGCCACCGACCCAGTTACCGTAGTTGTTGGGGTGATATTCTTGTTCCAAAATGAGGTCGGCAAACAGCGGTCGGCCATCTTCGTCGATCGCACGGGTGACGCGCACGTTCGAAGCGCCTTGCCAGTTGAGGCTCGGCAACGGGGCGATATCGAGACAAATCTGCACGCGGCCCGCGCCGCGGGTGATGCGGTTGCCGGGGAAGCGAGCGGACAACGATTGCACGCGAACCGGCCCCGTCGTCTGGTTCGCGAGTCGTTCGCCGATGCCATCGACCAACAAGATTGGGGCAGTTCCTGGCGTCAGCGGGTTGCGGCTCGTGCCGTCTTCATTCCAGGACATTCGCACCGCACGGCCACCGCTGTAATAGCTCGTGCTATTCGCCGTCGCATTCTTGGGTAACGGCAGTTCGGTGCGATGATCTTCGTGTAGACCCGCTGCCGCACAAATCGCATCGAGCGCCTGCCAGATCGGAATTGGCTTGCTGGTGACCGTCACGAGCCGGTTCGGCTCTTTGACTTTGCCGACGATCAGCACGAGATTGAGGCCGGTCTTCTTGGCGAAGTCTGCGATGACGGCCGAAACGGGTATGTTGCGGTAATCGAGCGTGATCGGTTTGTCGCTGAGGTGGCGTTCGGTTTCCGCGAGTTTGCCGAGTTGAATGAGTAGCGTTTCGGCACGGTCGCGGACTTCGACGTCCACCGTTTGCTCGGCTGCGAGTTTCAGTGCGGGAATGGCGGCAGTGCCGAGCGTGCGCAAACTGATGCTAGCGCGTTCGCGGTCTTCGAAACGCGGCTCGGCGAGTTGTTGAATGAGGATTTCGACGGGAAGCGTCTTGGCCGGTTCCGCAGCCGAACTGACGCCGAAAATCGCAGCCACCCCGATTGTGCCGATAAATCGACGCATGGACGTCACCCTCTTGCGAAGCGGAACCCGATTCCACGAACCGATATCGTACCGCATCGCACACTCTGCATACAAGCAACTTCTGGCGAAGTTTGCCACAAGATCGCGAATCGCGCGAATCTTTGCCGATGCCGTAGGTCGGGGTGCAGTCGGCTCGTATCTTATCCCATTACGAAACGGACATTACCCGACCATCACGCGACTATCGCCATGAAACCGTATCATCTTTGCGGCATCGGAAATGCCATCGTCGACGTCTTCCTGGAGTTGAGCGATGCGGAATTCGCGCCGCTCGGGTTCGAACGCGGCACGATGCGGCTCGTCGAGAAAGCCGAGCAAGACAGCCTGTTTCGCGCGTTCCACGATGCCAACCGCGACTTGCCGCTGGTTAGCGGTGGCTCGGTAGCAAACAGCGTGATCGCGCTCTCGCAACTCGGCGGGAAGGGCGCGTTCATCGGCTGCGTTGGCGACGACCAATACGGAATGCACTACGCATCTGAGTTCGAGAAACTCGACATCGACATTGGCAACCCGATTCTTCGCGGCGAAGCAAC
>JANXNT010000830.1 GCA_025353985.1 Limnoglobus sp. | reverse complement strand
CAAGCGAGTATTACGCTGTTTCTCCAAGCCATGTTTGCCCGTAGCTACGCGCGCGTCATCTGGATGTTCCGCAATCGTACGTGGATATTCCAAGAGACGATCCTGCCGATTCTCTCGGTGTCCGCGTTTGCGTATGCTTATCGCGCAATGGGCGCACCTGAGCGGTTCGTCGGTTATGTTGTTTTGGGTGCTGCGATGACGGCATTTTGGTTTAATGTGTTATGGAGTATGGGCGCGCATCTGTATTGGGAACGCGATTCGGGGAACCTCGAACTGTATATTATGTCTCCGGCACCGATGATGAGCATTTTGGCAGGCATGGCGATTGGCGGAATGTTGACGACGGCGACTCGCGCAATGGCCATTCTCATTACGGGCGTGTTCTTATTTCAGGTGCCGCTCGACCTCACACATGGCTGGTTAGCACTGCTCGCGTTCACATTAACATTGATTTCACTTTACGGCTTGGGCATGATGTTCGCGTCGCTGTTTTTGCTTTGGGGACGCGAAGCGTGGCACATTGCGAACTTGCTGCAAGAGCCGGTATTCTTGCTGACGGGGATGAACTTTCCCGTGAAGATTTTCATGAGCCTGCCGATTTTCATTCTCGGCTTTGCACTCGCGATTCCGCTGACGGCCGGAATGGACGCGATGCGGCAACTTTTGTTCCCGCCCGCGACGGATCGACTGCTTTCCGCAGAAACCGAGATCGCGATTCTCAGCGGACTCGCAGTCGTATTTCTCTTTACCGCAAGGCTATTCCTCGCCCGACTCGAACGCAAAGCCAAAGCGGACGGCAAACTATCTCTGCGTTGGCAGTAATTACGCCTTGACGGTTTCTTCCTTCCACTCGCGCATCGCTTCTGCGGAGTTCTTGCTGAGAACGACTTCCGAATCGACGTGATCGACCCAATCGGTCGGGATCGTGTGGTGTTTACCACCGGAAACGGGATCGTTCTTCATGAGTTTGATCGTGTCGCCTTCGACATGATCGACCCTGCCGATTCGCGTGCCACAAGAACAGACGACGTCCATCTTGTCCTTGATCTTGCTGGTGTCCTTCATGATGCACTCCTGAGTATTGACAGGAAGTCGAACGTAACGACTTCCTAAACAAAAATACTGCAAGGGGCGTGCCAAACTGGGGCGAATTAGCCGCGACGCGCAGGCGTAGCGGAGCGCGTGCGCTTCATCCATATCCAGAGACGATCCCCTAATCGGGGTGAAACGTACGCGCTCCTCCGCGTCGCGGCGAATTTCGTCCAACAACGGACGGTTTCCACGTTTATACTGGTACTGTTGTCACCCAAGTCTCGTGCGGAAAGGGGGCCGGTTATGGCCCAGGCTGTTGTCAATCCGGCGGAACTGCGACGATTCGCGGTCAACCTCAAGCGATTTAACGCCGAACTGCAAACGAACCTCGCCGGAATTCACGGCCAACTCGTTTCGCTCGGGGATACCTGGCGCGATCAGGAACACGATAAATTTCGTGCTGAGTTCGAGTCGACGATTGCTGTGCTTGAGCGGTTCGTCGAGTCTGCGAATATGCACATTCCGTTTCTGATGCGGAAAGCGGAGCGAATCGAAGAATACCTTCAGCAGCGCTAACCGGAGGCGACGCGATGACTGCCGATGTGCGTTCGATCGATGCACTGCGCGACTGGCTGGCCCAGGTGGCGAAGTACCGTGCCAAGTCGGCCGAAGCGCTGTCCGGCGTGCGGATTTCCATCTGCA
>JANXNT010000797.1 GCA_025353985.1 Limnoglobus sp. | reverse complement strand
CGTCTTGCACGATCACCACGTCGCCCGTGCAATGCTTGAAGCCTTCGCGGAGGGCTGCCCCTTTGCCCATGTTCACCGGTTGGTGGAACACGCGAACGTTATCGAACTGCTTTTCCAGTTGCGCCAAGATCGCGGGCGTACTGTCGGTGCTCATGTCGTTGACGAGGATGATTTCCTTCGGCATCGGCACCGCTTGGACGCGGCGAATGACTTCGCCCAGCCAGCGTTCTTCGTTGTAAACGGGAATGACTACCGAGAGCTTCCAGCCGGGTGGGATCGGATAGATGCCGATGCCGCGACAGACCGCTTCGCCGAGTAATTTATGCAAGACTTCGATTCGCCGATTCGGATCGTTGGCGATCGCGTCGACGAGTTCCAGGAGTTCGTTCGATTGTTCCATCTCGGCGTATCTCGGTTGGTCTAAGAGCGTAATAGCCATGCGTTTTCCTTACGCGGGCGGTGGATTCGTTCAAGGCGTTGCAGATTATGATCGGAAATTGCGAACTTCGCAAGCCGAAGCCGTTTCGCAGTGAACCCGGCTTGACACCTTACGGTTTCTTACCGTACGCAGTACCCACACCACACGCCGCCGGAAGGAACCCGCGCCATGTCCATGAGCCACACACCCGTACCGCTGTGCGATATTAACGCACAGTACCGCGCCCTCAAACCCGAGATCGACGCCGCAATTGCGCGTGTCGTGACATCGGGAATGGCGATCAACGGGCCAGACGTTGCCGCGTTCGAGAAGGAAGCCGCCGCATACTGTGGGGCCAAATACGCGGTCGGTTGTGCATCGGGTACCGATGCCTTGCTGCTCGCACTTCACGCACTGGACATCGGGCCAGGCGACGAAGTGATTCTGCCGACGTTCACGTTCTTTGCCACGATGGGTTCGGTCTGCCGTACCGGGGCCACGCCAGTGTTTGCGGACATCGACCCGGAGACGTACAACATCGACCCCGCGGAGATCGCGAAGCGGATCACGCCACGAACGAAGGCGATCATGCCAGTTCACTTGTTTGGACAATGTGCGGACATGGACGCGATCACTAATCTGGCAAAAACGCATGATTTGCACATCATCGAAGATGCGGCACAGTCGTTCGGTGCCGAATATCGCGGCGTGCGCTGCGGCACGCTCGGCGTCGTCAACTGCTTCAGTTTCTACCCGAGCAAGAACCTCGGCACACTCGGCGACGCGGGCATGGTCACGACGGAAAGCGCGGACATTTACAAGAAGCTACTCGCACTGCGGAACCACGGCAGCGAGGTGAAGTATTACCACAAAATGATGGGCTGGAACGCGCGAATCGACACCTTGCAGGCGGCGATGTTGCGGGTGAAATTGCCCCACGTCGATGGCTGGCTCGAAGGTCGACGACAGGCGGCGGCGCGATACGATCGGCTCATCGAAGATTCAGGCCTGAGCGGTTTCTTGCGTCGCCCCGTGTCCCGCCCCGAATGCACGCACACGTTCAATCAGTACGTCGTCCGCGCATCCGGTGGCCATCGCGACGCACTCGTGAAGCACCTCAAAGATAGCGGCATCGGCTGCGAAATCTATTACCCACTGCCATTGCACCTGCAAGAGTGCATCGCGCATCTCGGCTACAAAGTCGGCGATTACCCAATCAGCGAAACCGCCGCCCGAACCGTGCTGGCGTTCCCGATGTTCGCAGAAATCACCGAAGAGCAGCAGCGGCGCGTCATCGATACCTGCGCAAGCTTCGTGCCCCAACAACTGCGGAAAGCGGCGTAAAAACCAGTTTGGTACGACGCGGAATGTCGGATGCCAGCGAACGAACTGTTGCAGAATCACCCGTTCGCTGGGTAGAGTCATTACATGTTTGAATTCGTAGCAGACGTCTTCTCGCAAGTTATTTGTCTCATGACCGGCCACGCGGTTCTGTGGTTACTCACGCTTGGTCGATGGAATATTTCCAACAGACGCGGCGAAGTGGCGACAATCGTCGGCATACTGTTCTGGGTCATTCTCGGGGTAGCGGTGTGGCTCGTGTTTTTCCGGTAGGAGAAATCGCCGTTCAGCAAACGAGGCCTCACGGTCATCACCTAAACGATGTGCCACAGTATGTGCAAATTAGGGGCGACTCCAAAAAACTCGATCAACGTTTACCAATCTCGCATCGCGCGATATGCTGCGTATAAGATATATATGCTCCTGTTATTGTGGGACTGCATACCGAGGGCGAATGATGACTATAGAACAAATGCGTGCGTCGCGGGAAGCCAACCCGTTCCGAGCGTTTACGATCAATCTGGCCGACGGGAGGTCGCTTCGAGTCCCTCATCGGGACTATCTGTCCATGTCGCCTAGTGGCCGAACGGTCATCGTTTATCAGCCCGATGAAGTGTTCAGCATAGTCGATCTGTTACTTGTAACCGAATTGACCATTGATGCACCAGCCGCGCAGGCGACTAGCGAAACGACGACTCAACCGACCGCGTAGCATTTGCAGTCTGTATTAGATGCACTACCAACCCCATTTGATTGGCCAGGCGGCGGCGAATGCGGTCATTTTACGCCACTTTGCCACGCGGATGCGGTCCGCGAACACATTAAATTTTCTTCGCACGATCTCCGCTAATAACGCGTGGTAGGTGCGATTCATCACCGAGAATATGGCGCGGCCGGACGGCGAAAGATAGTCGTTGAGCGCTTCGCCTTCAATGTAAAATTGCTCGGCACGCGACACTTGAAATTGCATCATCGCGAGGAATGCGGGGTCGGTGTGCGACCACGTTTCCGGCGGGCAACCGAAGCGCGCGAGGTCGTCTTGCGGAAGGTAAACCCGGCCGCGTGCGCGATCTTCGCCGAGGTCGCGGAGGATGTTCGTCAGTTGGAACGCGATTCCGACCGCTTCGCCCGGCACCGCTGCCGCTGGATTATGGCAACCCCAGATCGGCAGGCACGCCAAACCGACCGCCGACGCCACGCGGTAACAGTACGGGCGGAGTTCGTCGAAAGTGGCAAACCGCACGATGTCCAGGTCGGCTTCGACGCCATCGATCACGTCGTATAGGTAGCGTGGCGAAATCTGAAACGTGCGAACCGTGTGGTGGAGTGCCGCATGAATCGGGTGCGAATATTCGCCCGCCAACGCGGCTTCCGTGCCGTGCCGCCAAGCCGTGATTGCGGCGCGTTTCTCGAGTGTCGTACCGGTGTCATCGGAAAGATCGTCGGTCGCTCGCATGAAGGCGTAGAGCGCGTCCATGCCTCGGCGTGCATCGGGCGGCAACAAGTAAAACGCCAGCGAGAAGTTGCTCTTCGCACTGCGAACGGCACGCCGGCAATAGTCGAACGAGTTCACGGCGATATACGCCCTGATTCAAGTGTGAAATCGGTATATGACATCAACTTGCGTTCCGTGTGGAGAAGTGAACCCCGAAAGCCCCGCAACGATCGTCGCGGTCGTTTCACGGAAGCGGGATGTCCTTGAATGCGAACTCGATTTCC
>JANXNT010000782.1 GCA_025353985.1 Limnoglobus sp. | reverse complement strand
CGCCTTATCTTGCATTCGTGTCAGGGTTTGCGTCGAAGGTCACTCGGCAGGCACTCGCCGGAGGTAGCGCCTTTTTTGGGTCACAATGCGACCGAAAATCGACCGTGCGCGCCTTTTCTATGTCATTTGCGCGCACTTCTGAGTCATTTGCGCGCACTTTTGGGTACGTCCGTGCACGACGCACAATTCTGACTTACGTCACATCGTCGAAAGCATCTTGTCTTCGCGTTTTTGTGTAGGTGGCCACTCGTCCACTGATTGCTCGCAAAAGTATTTGTCGAATTCTCTCCTGTTAGATGGCAAATCGACTATGCGACGACGCACATTTTGTTACACTCATATTCGTGGGCCGTGTTGATGCTTCTGACCCCGTTGTTGTGGAGGTCGTGATGAATTGGAAGTCGCGTGTGGTGTGCGTTGCCGTAATCGTGTTGGGCGCGATGGCCGTTCCCGTCTCGGCACAGCCCCCAAAAAAACCGGCAGAAGCCAAACCGGTGGGCCAATTGGTCTCGCTACTCGACACGGGTACCGAGCACAAAGTGTTCGCTCAACTCGTCGAGTATCTCCATCGCGATACGTTCCCACCGGATACGGGATTAAGCAGCGAACAACGCCCGACGAGCAACCAACTCAAGACTTTCATTGAAAGTCGCCGGACGACCATCGGTTTCATTCGTACGCGACTTCGCGACATCAAAGCCGAGCCGGAGATGTACGATCTGTTCGACGATTACTTGGCGATCCTGAACCATGCGGACAAACATGCCGACGAGATTCGCAAATACGAGGACGAGTATTTTCGATACTTCAAAAAGCTCCGCGAAGATTTACGCATCGACATTATGGTGCGTCAACTCCACGGGAACGCGAATCTCATTCGTTCGAATGCCAGCGTCGCGGCCTGGTCGATTGGCTGGCACAGTTACTGGGATCCGTATCAGAATCGCCGTGGAATCCTCGCCGGTTCGATGCTGATCGGTGCCAACTGCATGGCCGCCAACCTCGACTTTCACGCCGATGTGCTAACGATGATGAAGAAAATGCGGAACCGAACCGAAGCGTACGAAAAGCGGAACCTTCCGATCTTAATCAACAACGTGAAATCTGAAGAACGCCGCCTGCACGCCAAACTCGAAGAAACGCGGCCGCTGCTCTTGCGAAAAGGCAACGATGCCATCACGAAACTGTCCGTGAAGTTCGGCTGGAAGCCCGGCGAAGTGACGCTCAAACCGTTCGACGAAGCGAGGCAAAACGCGATGGGCAACCCGTTTGCCCCGCTCTCCAGTTTGAACCGAATCACCTCGATTTCCAGCACGCGCGAAGCCGGTTCCTGCGAGGCGATGGCCGAGAAACTCATCGGACTCGTGGAGCAAATGCCGATCGGTAGCTTGGACACGAACAACTCGAGCGTCGTTTACAATCGCATTCGCGCGGACGTCTCGTATCTGGCCGCGATTCACGCCAATCGCGCATCCGAGTTTCAGTTAGGTGCCGCGGGTTTCAAGACCTTGAAACCCGGCACGCTGACTTCCGGATCGATCGGTGTGAAGGCATTCGATTTGTACAAAGAAACCAACATCGATCTGCACCCGAAGCCACAACTGCTTTACCAGAAGGCACTCACGTACGCATACGCAGGAACGCCCACCCGCGCCTATAACGCCGTCAACGGCATCCTCGATAAAGAACTCGGTGGAATGTCCGACCCGAAGTTCTTCTACGATTGTGCCCGTTTGCGTTGCCTCGGCGGAACCACCGCAATTCCCTCGGCCATGAAGTGCCTCAGCACCGCGTTCGTCCTCGGCTACAGGCAAACCGAGAAAGCCCAACTCGACGAAGAACTCAAATTATTGCGAGTCTCGAACCCCACACTCTTCGAGAAAGCCGTAAAAGCCGGCGGCGACTGAGCATGCCATTCGCCCGATTTTGCTAGCGAGGGACGTTCACGATCCGCGATAGCGTGTTTTGTTGGCCCAATTTTGTTAGCCCGAAGCGCTAGCGAGGGACGTTCACGATCAGCGATAGCGTGTTTTGATCGCCCGATTTTGTTAGCTAGTGAGGGGACGTTCACGATCAGCGATTGCGGGTCGTTTCGTATGCTTGAAATGTCGGTTTTGCGTCGCGTCTCGAAGACTTGACGCGACTCCCTCGCTAGCGCTTCGGGCTAACAATACAGACCGGAGACTTGCTGACGATGTTCCCTGATGCCCTTGCTTTCTCGCTGTTACAAAATGGCGTGTACCGAGATCTGTTGCTGTTCGTGCCCGAACTTGCGCTCTGTGTGGGGATCGTAATCTCGCTCGTTTCGCGGCTGTTGCCTTCGCGATTTCAGGCACATGCGACTTCGTATGGCATCGTTGCGGCGGGGATCGGGCTTGCGTGGGTCGTTGTGCAGTGGCTCGCGTATTCCGATGGCATCGGCGGCGCGGAGGCGTTTGGCAGTCTGTTGCGCTTCGATGCGTTCGCTTGCTTCTTTCGCGGCTTCTTGCTGTTGTTCCTGCTGCTCGCTCTCGTGCTCACGCGCATTACGGGACTGCCCGATGCCGACGATTCTGCCGACTTCACCGTGCTATTTCTCGGTGGCATTCTCGGCATGATGTTGATGTCGAGCGCGAATCATCTGCTGATTGTGTTTCTGGCAATCGAGATGGCGAGTTTGCCGAGTTACGCTCTCGCGGGATTCTTGAAGGGCAAATCGAAGGGCAGTGAATCGGCACTGAAGTACGTGGTCTACGGCGCGGCCGCATCGGGCGTGATGCTCTACGGCATCAGCCTGTTGGCGGGGCGATTCGGTAGCGGGCACTTACCCACGCTCATGGCGGGTTATGCGGACTTGCTGAAAACCGGTGGCATCGACCTTCCGCTTGCGGCCGGCACGCTGTTTCTGTTGTGCGGATTGGGCTTGAAACTCGCGGCGGTGCCGTTCCATTTCTGGCTGCCCGATGTCTTTGAAGGCGCGGCTCCGGAAGTCGGTGCGGTGCTGGCAGTCGCGTCGAAGGCGGCCGCCGTGGCGCTGACGTTCCGCTTGTTACAAGCCTTTTCCGCCGCATATGGTTTCGTCTCGCCGTACGCTTTCGCAGAGACGATCGGCGTCGCGGTTGCCGTACTCGCCGCAATCACAGCCACGGTGGGGAACCTAGCCGCACTCGGCCAAACCAACGCGAAACGCCTGCTCGGCTACTCGACCATCGCGCATGCGGGTTACATGCTCATGGCGCTCGCCACGTGCAAACCGGCTGCGGGGGCCGCGCTGTTGTTCTATCTCATCGGCTACATGCTGATGACACTCGGCGCGTTCGCGGTCGTGGCCATCGTGCGGAATCGCACCGGCTCGGAGAACCTCACCGCATTCCGTGGCCTCATCGCGCGCTCGCCGATCCTCGGCATCAGCATGGCGATCTTCCTGCTGAGCTTACTCGGGCTGCCGCCGCTGGCTGGGTTTGCTGGGAAGTTCGCACTGTTCGCCGCCGTCTACCGAACCGGTGCCGAGTATACAGCCGCAGGGCACCCGTGGTTGGGCACGCTGTTCACGGTGCTCTTCGGCGTCGGCGTGCTGAATGCAGTTCTCAGTGCGGGGTATTACTTGAAGTGGCTGAAAATCATCGGCTTCGACGAACCGAGTGAAGCCACCCCACTCGGCAACTCGACGGCAG
>JANXNT010001035.1 GCA_025353985.1 Limnoglobus sp. | reverse complement strand
CGCTACGTCGGCAACGCGGCCACGAACGCGCGGGATCCGAGCGGGATGTGGGAATCCGACGAAGTTTATGAGATATTAAGATCAAAATACAACTACGCTTACAAATATATACTTTTCAATAATGTCGCACTATTAATTGTTGATCGAAACTGGGCCGCAAGACAACTTACGTCTGGCTACGACAATGGCTTATTGAACAGTTCACCATATTTTTCCGCACCACGCGAAGCATCCTCAGAAGAAGTTGCGAAAGCAATAGCTGATGGAGTAGATGCAGTACCTAACGCCAGAGCAGCACGACAGGTTGTAGACGAAATGATGAAAAAGATACCTGGCGTCCAAACTGCGGAAGGACTTGCCGATGATACAGTTATGATTGGCAGATTCGCGGCAGCCGACTTTAAAGGCTTTGTTGATTCGCTCAAAGAAGGTGCACAAGCATCGATTCACACCTTCAAAGATGTCGTAAACGAGATGATTAAGGAGGCTTACGAACTGGGCGGTGAGATTATCACCGATCCGATAGGCTTCGCAAAACAGATGGGCGAAGCCATCTACATGCTGGCGACCGATCGCGAAGTTCAGAAGCTGATGGTCGGAACGATGTTGGAAGAATGGAAGGAAAACCCGAGCAAGGCTCTACTGAAATTGGGGTTAGGGATTCTCTGCGGCAGTGGTTCGAACAAGCTGATGGACGCGGTCAAGACGCTGTTGAAGGCGAGGGCTGCGAAGTTACTGAAGTTGTTGAAGGGGAAGTTGACCGGCGAGGGCGAAAAGAAACTCAAAGACCTCGCCGAGCAAGCAGGTAAAACAACCAATCCGGAAGAACTGAAGAAGATCAATGCCGAAATCGAACGAATCGAGAGAATGGCGGCGAAAGGTCTAACGGGATGCTTTGCGGCGGGCACGCCAATTCTGACGCCCGATGGTCCGAAGCCGATCGAGACGCTCGAGCCGGGCGACGGGATATTGACCGCTCATGAAGATGATGCCGATTGCCGCGTTCTGACGAGTCACGTTTCGCAAACGTTCCGTCGCCTGGCGTCGGTCTGGACGGTGCGAATTGGCGGGCGATCGATCCAGATGACGCCGGGGCATCCACTGCATCTGAAGGATCGCGGCTGGGTGACACTGGATCGGGTCGCGGTGGGCGAAACGGTACGAGGTC
>JANXNT010000764.1 GCA_025353985.1 Limnoglobus sp. | reverse complement strand
GCCAGCCGCAGCGCCGCCGTGCCTTCGCGTTCTTGGTACGCACGCAGCCGTAGTGTCAGCCGGTCGTCGGACGTTTGCGAACTGAAAATGAGCAGCGCGATTAACCCGAGTAACATCGACGATAACAACGTGCTGGCACCGGCGACAGTTTGCCGAAGTCGTTTGCGCGATTGTGCGGTACGGGTACGAAAGTCGTTCGCGGCATCGATCGCTTCGCGGTACAGTTCGGCAACGCCGTACGATTCGGATTGGACGGACGCGAACAGCGTATATTTCGGGAACCGTAGCGCGGTTGCGGCGACTTGGACATCGATACTGCCGAACTGCGGCACGGGGTTCGCTGCCGAGCCGAACGCGGTTTCTTCGTCGAGGAAATCCTCGAACGCCGTCTTCACGTTTTCCTTTTGCGCTTCGATCTTGCGAATCCAACTCGCCGGGTTGTCGTTCGGCGAACAGAGCGAATCGCACTTGGTCAGCGTCAGGAAAATCGGCAACCCTGCGACTTCCCGATCGTTCTCGCGGGTGCGTTCGAGGCCATCGAGGAATTGCCCGAAGCTGCGGAATAACTCGGTCATCTCGGGCTTCGTGGCGGTGGCATCGAGCGCGACGATGATCGTATCGGCGGAGCGCACTTCCCCAGCCACGGGACGTTGCGGAAACTGAAGTTGCGAGGGATCGTCGATGAGTTGACTGGCGGAAAACCCATCGACATCGCACAGAATACACGGCGCGTTCGGGTCGATGTGCGGCGTCACTTCCGGTTGCTGATGCGACTCGACCGACGCGAGTGGCACCGTGCCGAGGAATGCATGAAGCAGCCCCGTCTTGCCGGTTCGCGGCAGGCCGAAGAACACGATTCGCGGCGGCGTGACGGGCATAACGTGGCAGACTCAGTGTGACCTGTCGGGACGAAACTACGATACTCAGGTTCTACGCCCCGATGACGTAGGCCAGCACGTATGGCCCCTTGGGGATCACGGCGAGCGTGGCGTGGGGGCCGTACTCGGCGAGCGATTCGGCGACGGCTTGTTCCACACTCGCGGCGGGTTCTACGGCGCATTGCTTCAGCGTTGCGGCATCGAGGCCGTGCGTAACGACCTTCACGCGGCATTTCGACACGACCTTGCACAACTCTTCGAGTTGCCATTGGTCCATCACGAAATAGTCCGTCTCCATGATCCGTTTTTTGAACTTCTGAAGGTCCGGGTTGTCGCGGATGAGTTCCTGGAACTCCGGGCTGCCGAGGCCCTCGGTGAGGCTCGCGGCGATAATGATGGTGCCGCCCTGTTTGACGATCGGCAGCGCACCGATGAGTCCCTTTACGGCTTG
>JANXNT010000753.1 GCA_025353985.1 Limnoglobus sp. | reverse complement strand
TGCCTGTGCTCAAAGGCGCATCCGAGATTCCGGCTGCCGATATCCTCGTCTGCGAAAGCACCTACGGCAACCGCACGCACGTCGATTTACCGAAGACGATCGACAAGCTGTTCAACGTTGTGAAAGACACCGTTGCACGCGGCGGCAAGGTGCTGATCCCGGCGTTCAGCCTCGGCCGCACGCAGTTGATCGTCCACATTTTGCAACAAGGATTGCGTGCTGGGCGCTTCCCGAACGTGCCGATCTTCGTCGATAGCCCGCTCGCGGCGGACATTGCCGACGTTTACAAGGCGCACCCGAACAGCCTCGCCGAAGATGTCGCCGTCGAAGTCCGCGAAGGTCACGGCATCCTCGGTGGCGATGGCGTCGAGTACGTTCGCGAATTTGAAGAAAGCATGTGGCTCACGACGCGCCCCGGCCCGTGCATCATCATCGCATCGAGCGGCATGTGCGATGCGGGCCGGATCATCGGGCACCTCAAACAGAACGTCGACGACCCACGTTGCACCGTCGCGCTCGTCAGCTATCAGGCCCAGGGCACAACGGGGCGACGGCTGCTCGAACCGAAGCCCACGGTGCGATTCCAGGGCCGCGAGTGGAACAAATGGATCGAAGTCGTTCACCTCGACGGCTTCAGCGGCCACGCGGACAAAGCCGACTTCATCGCGTATTTATCGCCACTCGTGGGCAAAGTGAAAAAAGTGCGGCTCATCCACGGCGAACGCGAACAAGCCGAAGCCCTCGGCACCACCCTGCGAGAATTAGGCTTCCCCGACGTCAGCGTCCCCGCCCCCGGCGACCGCGTCGAAGTGGGGTAGGAACGATAGTTGTTAGCCCGACGCGCTAGCGAGGGATTGCTGTCGTTTCTGCGAAGTTGCGCATTCCGTCGCGATGTCGATGCACGGTCGCTTCCGAGCCGATTCCCCGCAAGGGGTCGGGTGATGCGCAACCACGCTGTCGTGACTTCGCAAGTGTGCCGGTGGTGGAAACGGGCGAGAGTTTTTTACCCGACCCCTTGCGGGGAATCGGCTCGGTAATGTCGGTTTATGCACGTTGGTTCGGAGAGTTTCCGCCCCGCGCTTCGCTACGCAAAGCCTACGCGGCGCGGCTAAACAGCGCAACTTCAAAACTTGCGCGTTGGTATTGTTGTTGGAGCAACTTCATAGTGCGATTATGCAGAACATTCTGGTGCCGAACTCACCGCATGCCGCGCCGTTCGTGAAATGGTTTTGCAGTCTCTACGAGGTTTCGTAACCCACATGTCGCTGCAAATCTTCGTCGATGCCGATGCGTGCCCGGTCAAGGAGGAAGCGATCCGCGTGGCGACTCGCTACGGGTTGCCAATTATCCTCGTGAGTAATCAGGGAATGCGGCCGATTGTTGCGGCGAATGTCGCGCAGGTCGTCGTGAGTTCGGGGTTCGATGCGGCCGACGATTGGATCGTCGAGCGGACGGTGGCGGGCGATATTGTCATCACGGCGGATATCTTGCTGGCCGCGCGATGTCTTGAGAAAGGTTGCCGCGTGCTGAATTCGACGGGTGCGTTTTTCAATGCGGATAACATCGGGTCGGCGTTAGCGATGCGCGAACTGAACGCCCATTTACGCGAGACGGGCGAGAGCAAAGGGTACAACGCGAGTTTCTCGAAGAAAGATCGCTCGCAGTTCTTGCAATCGCTGGACTTGCTGATTCAGAAAGCCAAATGACGTAACCGGAAATCGCGGCTACGTCGAGATAACGTAGAGATACGAGTGCGAGTCTTCATGGAATGACCTCGAAAGCGGCCATTATTCATCGTCTTCGTCGGCCAGGATGGCAGCGGCCGCCACTGCGGCCGCTGCGGCTGCAAGTTCTCTCTTTGGGCCGTTGCCGGGTAGTTCCGTTGCGGGTTCGACCTGGCGATAGCCGAGCGAACGTAAGACTTCGAGGACTTCGCTCCAGGTTGGGAACGGGCGGCGGTTTTCCCGCTTGTACCGGTCCATCGCCCGCATGAAGATGTTCTCTTCGTCGTTGTAATCGCGTTCGCAGGTGGTCGGGTCGATCAGTCGGCGACGCTCGGAGGTCCGGCGTTTTTCGGCCGCATTGTTCGCACGACGACGGTCGGTAGCGACCGGAATCGTTCGCTTGCGGCGATCTTGTGCAAAGTCGTCGGCGAGTTCCGAGGAACTATCCGATGAATGATCCGGTGCAGATTGGGCATTCGCACTCATATTAGTCATGGTCTTCATCGCGAGCATCCCTTCAGCCAGTGGGGGTGGGCTGTGAAATGCCAGGCAGGTTTCGCCGAGTCGTTCGACGATTCCGTTTGCGATTCGCTTCGGGGATGGACAGTAACTTTAACCTAACTTCTCGGAAGTTTGTGTCAATGATAATTAACGCCTATCCCCGTTAGTCGTCGCCAGAAATTTACGCCCACCACAATTTTACGTTACAGCTTCACATTATCGCTTATCAAGCGAGTCAAATTGAATTCCCGTACTCTCTTGCTGTGGGCAATTGCGCAATCCGTACAAGTTGTCCCAGTCCCAAAGTCGGCAGTGTCGGCATGCCCGTTCGATTGGGATTATCGCTGCCTGTTACTCAATTTCCGATTCGGGATCTGCCGAATATTACTCTGTGCGTTCCCGGTTTGGCATGGGGGTGGCATGAATCGTTTCGAGTTGGCGAACCTGATTCGTATCTTCGATTTCTACCTCGCGCTGATGTTCCTCATCGGGTTGGTGCGGCGTTGGACGGTTTATCGCGACACGTTCCTACTCGTGGTTTCGCGAGGCCTGCTGCTGCGCCGATCGCGCCGCCGAAGCAGGCGGAGTAGCCAGCCCCAAACAACTGCTCCGGATTGGTGCCGGGGCCGTGCGATCCGGGCGGCGAAAGAGCGAGGTTGATTTTGCCGTCCGGACTGGTG
>JANXNT010000728.1 GCA_025353985.1 Limnoglobus sp. | reverse complement strand
GCTGAAATCCCGTTGGGATATAAAACCAAAAACACGATGACCCGAAATCGCCATCAACCGCAACTTCGCATCACCTGAAGTTGACCCTACAAAATCCCTTTGGACGCGCCGATATCGTTCGCTTCGGAACTTCCTTCGCTTAACTCGGGGAAGACATCCATCGGTAGCCCGGCGGCTTTCATTTGCTCGGTGAGTTTCTTGACGGCGGCGAAGCGATAATTTGCGACTTGTTGCTCGTTGACGTGGAGGAACGCGGCGACGTCTTTGTTTGGCATGCCCTTCACGAAGAGCAATTCGAGGACTTGCACGCGGCTGTAATCGGCCTTCTGAATGTAGCCGCGGACTAACTCGCGGAGGCCGCGAGCGATCGCTTCGGTTTCGAGTTCCATGCGCTCTTTGCTACGTGCGATGCTCGAACCTCCGCGTTGGCGGTCGTCGGAGGCTTTGCCGAGTTGTTCCTCGTCGGAGTCGTTGCCGGTGAGGAATGGCTGTCGGCCGACTTTGCGTAGGCGGTCCGTTACTTTGTGTGCGGCAATCGTGAACAGCCACGTTTGCAGATCGCGTTTTTCGTCGTAATTCGTGAGGCTTCGGAGGAAGCCGATGAATGTGTCTTGCACCACGTCGTCGGCTGTTGCGGGGTCGCGTAAACGACGGCGAACATAGGCCCGTAGGCGGCCTTCGTAACGTTCGACCAAATCGTGCCACGATTTGTCCGCACTACTTCCACCGCGTTTGATCTGCTGAACGAGGAGCTTATCCGTTTCGCTAATCATCACGCGGTTCCCTATCGCGAAGTTCGTTCAAATTCCACCGCATACAGTATACAACATGGCTGCGATGGCGATTCCGACGATGACAAACGCCCCGACCGCGAGCCAAACGGTGAGGTAGCCGCGAGTCCATTCGTCGAGGCGGAGGAAGCCGCTAATCGCGAGTGCCATCACGAAGATCACCCCGCCGATACGGAAGCCGATGTTCACCCGTTCGCTCGACCGCAACCGCTGAATCTGGTCGTCGTTTAGCTCGACGTCGATCTCCACCCACAATCGGTTCGGATCGAGTTTGTTCGCGATCCACTCAGCCCGTTCGCTGTCGGTTGGGTTCTTCTCAACGACGCTGTCTTTCCGCAGGTAATCGTTCCGCATCGCTACCATCGATGGGCGAGCATGAACGGGCGGGTCGAGCGCTTCGAGTTGCTTCACGACTTCGATGCGGGCGGTTGTGAGGGCATCGCTGAGCGCCGCTTCCTTGCGGGTGTACGGCTTCTCGCTTTTCACGTGAACGCGAATCGTCGACGTAACAGGAGCTTTCGCCACATGTGCGAACTCCTGCCGAATGGTCGGGACCATTGGCACCGGTGGTAGCATCGATTGACCGGCATTCGCCCCAGCAACGACACCGTTGATTGCGGTAAATTCGCGAATTTCTTTCGGCGAAGCCCGCTTCATGTCGAGTTTCGTCGCGGTGGCAGGTTTCTCGTACCGCACGCCGCAACCGCTTGCGGCAACAAGGGCGAACAACATCGCAAATCGGGCGGTCCGCGTCGTCATGGTCGCTCCTTGAAAGTTCAAATTAATCGGCGTGCGAACCGGCGTGCTTCGAAGACCCATCACAACCCGCAGTCGCCGTATGTGAACGTCCCTCGCTTGAGAGTCGTCGCTCACAACGGATTGTATCGTCGCTTCTTGCCCAACGTGGGCGGTGCGGGTTCCCATGGCGACACCCATTGCACCACCACTGCGGTCAGGATCATCGCGAACTGGCCCAGGCCCGGTGATGTCGCTTCCCACGGCCAGAGGAACATGAGTGCCGTGCTCCAGAACGCGGCCACGAACGGCGGGAACAAGCTGAACCGGTCGCTGCGGTCTTTCGCGCCCATTCGCCACCAGCGCGCCACGCCCAAAACGCAAGTGAAATACAGTGCATACTTCAACGCGATCGGTACCGACTTCGGCGGAATACGCAGCGTGTCGAATAGATACTTTTCGGAGATGATCGATTCGTCCATCGGCGGATCGAATTCGGGGCCGATGCCGCCATCGAACCAGAACGCGAGCAAGCCGATCACGAAACCGAACGCCGCCAGCCGAAAGCGTCGTGACCACGTGTCGGCGGCTTTGTAGCGAACGCCCGCCGAGCAAATCAGGATCGCCCAACAGAGCGCCAAACTCACGAGAAAGACTTTGCCTAACGATGCCCATTCGGTCGTTTGTGCGAACAGCGACCACGCGACCACGCCGAGCGCGATGCCGAACGGGGCCTTCACCATCGCTTCGCTGGTTGCGAGCAACCGTTCGCGAAACGTCGTGCCCGTTCGAGTCGATTGTGGCAGCGCTTTTCGCACCACCGGTATCGGTACCGGTATTGCGATCGGGCGATCCGCAACCGGCGTGAAGATCGGCACCACCGGGATCGCCGTCACCGCGATCGTCTCGTTCGCCTTCGCAGGAATCGGCGGGAGCGACTGCGTCGGGTAGGCCTCATCAACGGCCTTCGCCATTTCGGTGAGCGTGGCATAACGCCGGGCTGCGGTCTTATCGAGAGCCTTTGCAACCACGGCCCGAAGCGGTTCGGGTACCGGCTCCAAATCGGGCAAGTCGAACAGATGCTTTTTAATCGTCTCTGCATCGGATTCGCCATCGAATGGCAACTTGCCCGTCAGCATTTCGTAAAGGATCACACCGCACGCATAAATGTCGATCGACTTCGAGTAATCGCCGCTGCCGATCTCCGGGGCCATGTAGCTAACGGTGCCAACGCCCTTGGACAACTTGCGGTTACTCGCGCTCA
>JANXNT010000727.1 GCA_025353985.1 Limnoglobus sp. | reverse complement strand
CCGCGAGCTCGTCGGTCGATCTGGATTGCCGGGAAGTGGTGGATCGTGTTTGGATACGGCGAGATCGAAAAGCAGACCCCGGTCAGCCGGGGACAGGCCCGCATGGCGATGAAATGCCTCAACGCTCTCGATCTCGTTGAGTCGATCACGCCGGCAGAAGCCGGCGTGACGAGTGTCGCCGGGAACGTGAACTACGGACCCAACACCGTCTTCCTGCGGTTAAAAACGAAGGTGCTCGAACCGCTCATCCTGGCAGTAAGCTCGGGATGATTCCAAAAAGTGGATTTGAAAAGTGACGGACAAAAGACCTTCCGATGTCGAATGCGAAGGCGTTGTGCTCCGGAGACGTGACTACGAGTTTCGTCGTGTGAGTGGAGAAACGGAGCGTACGGCTTACGTATGCTGAGTTCGTACGGGATGTCTGCTGAGCCCGCGTGGGGTACGCTGAGCTCAGCAGACGGGTGTGCTGAGTTCCCACCACAGGGTATACCGTGCTCAGCACACCTGTCGGCACAGAGTATTAAGAGAGTAGCGAGCCTAAAGCGAGACTACGAACTCTCTCTTCGGCTTCGTCGCTTCGCTCCTCTCCCGCTTCCACTCGCTTATGGCTCGGTCGCGGGCTCGCCGAAGCGAAGGACTAAGAAGTCTTGTCCGTGAGCTGTGCCGATGATTCGTTTGCGACGAAAGATGCGCGCAACCGGATTTTCACTGCGATAACCGCGACGGTTTGACTCTCATCCGTTTCAGAGACGGATCCGCGTATCCGGGACACGTTCCTGCAACTGCGACCGAGTGTATTATTTTATGCACGACGAACTCCATTCCGCCGACCGTGGGGAGAGGCACGTTCGAGTCAGCCTCATTCACCCACACCCACAGTTTGCGATTGCAGTTAGCGACTCGCACTGTCGGAGGATCACGTGGAACGACGTGTCTTCGGACGTCTCGATGACGGGAATGGCCGCACTTGCGACACATGCCTGACAAACACCTAAATAAGCCACCAAAATGCGTCAGAATACTTGATGGGATCGGTTCGTTACTGGCCCCAATCCCGAACGGCCCCGAATGCCACCCTGTGGTGCGTTCGGGGCCGTTCTCGTTTCGCGGTCGCGATTTTGTGACGACCGCGTTCCTGCGGAATCACTTTTCAAGGAGTTCTCCGAATGAAGCCGTATTGCCCGCCATCCGAGCCGCACCCGGTTCGCGACAAGTTCGCCGCCGCCCGCCGGGAGTTGTCGTCTGCCCTGATCGAGCGAGAAGACGAAGTCGACCTCGCACTCACCGCCCTGATCGCCAACGAGCACGTGCTCCTGGTCGGACCGCCAGGCTGCGGCAAATCGCTTTTGCTCGACTCGCTCCTCGCGTGGACCGGCGGCGCGAAGTTCTCGATCCTGCTCACCAAATTCACCGCGGTGGAAGAGGTCATGGGGCCGGTGAGCCTCGTCGGACTCAAGGAAGACCGCTACGTGCGGGTCACTGCGGGCAAGCTGCCCGAAGCCGATTACGCTTTCGTAGACGAAGTCTTCAAGGGTTCGTCGGCGATTCTGAACTGTCTTTTGAAGATCCTCAACGAGAGGGTGTACGACGCGGGCGACGGGGCCGCGAGGGCCGTCCCGCTGAAGTTGTGTCTCGGGGCGAGTAACGAGTGGCCGTCGCCCGACACCGGCAAAGAGTTAAGTGCCCTCTTCGACCGATTCACACTGCGGAAGACGGTAAGCCCGATCCGGTCCCGCACCGGCCGCGCACGGCTCCTGTGGACCCCGGACCACACGCCGAGGCTGTCCAGCACCATCACGCCTGCCGAGGTCGAGCAGGCTCGCCGCTCCGCGGCGGCACTGCCTTGGTCGGAGGACGCAAAACAGGCCCTCGAAGCGGTGCTGGCCGAGTTGGCCCGGGAAGGCGTTCGGCCGGGCGACCGCCGGCAGTTCAAGACGGTGGGCGTGGTACGGGCGTTCGCGTTCCTGAACGGGGCCGACGCGGTTCGCCCGGAGCACCTCGAAGTGGCGCAACACTGCCTGTGGGATTGTCCCGAAGAGCATCCTCAGAAGGTGGCTCAGGCGATCGCGCGGGTTGCCAATCCTGCGGGCATGCGGATCGCGCAGCTCCTGCTCGAAGTCGAGTCCGTGCTGGCCGCGACCGACGTGCGGAATCTGGCCGCCGCCGCCAAAGCCGCCGCCAAACTCGGCGAGGTAGACAAGCAACTCGCCGGACTGGACGGCCATACCCGGATGGAGACGGCCCGGCGGTACGTTCGCGAGCAACTCAGAACGCTCAAGCTCGCGAGCATCGAAGCGATCTGAGTTCGCCCACCGCATGCGCGGCCGGACTTCTTCGCCAACATCGACACCTCACGCTTTGCTGACATCGCGCGAATTCACCATTTCTCACACCCGAACCGAGGAGGATCATGGACCCCAAAGAGTTGCTGAAATTGCTCGACCTGACCCAGAAGCCCGCACGCCTGCCGGACGCGTCATTACCGACCTCCGTTGTCGACGAGACCCAGGCCGACACGCGCGCGCCGAAGAGTCCGACGGCATTGGAAGTGGACGAGTGGGGCCTGCGCCGGGGCCGCGATCTGGTCGCCGAGAGCGAGCGGATCGCGAGGACCGGTGCCGATGCGTTCGCCGCCGCCGACTTCTTCGCGGCCGCGTTCGAGCCGAGTCCGAAGTTGATGCGATCGTGCACCGTCCCGCGACGGCACCAGTTCCTGTCGCAGTTACTCGATACGCCCGATTACCGCTCGTTGCACGCCGACACCCAACTCGACGACACCGCCGCCGCGATCGCTGCGGGGCACTTCGCCGAGCAGTTCGCCACGCTCGCAAAGGAGGACGCAGGGGAACATAACCGGGCATTGGCACCGGCTGGAATGGAGGCGGGGGGCGATCTGGCCGGCGAAATGTCCGCGTTGCGGGCAGTGGGCCAGGCCGTGACCGAGGCGCGGAAGGAGGTAGACGAGTTGCTGGCCGCGGTGAGTGCATTGGGATTGGGGCCGGGCGAGCCCGGCCGTAATGACCCGCAAGTTATCGCAGCACTGTACGCGCGGGTTCGCAACGACCCCGGCCTGCGACAGATCTGCGAACTCGCGGGCCGGTTCCGGCGGGTGGCCCGGAGCCAGCAGAGGCAAAAGGTCCGCCATGGCCTCGACGAGGTGGTCGGCGTCGAACCGGGCGGCGACGTCGGACGGTTGCTGCCTGCGGAACTCGTACGACTCGCAGTGCCCGAGTGGGAACTCGACTCCCTGCGACGGATCGTCGAGCACGAGGCGCTTTGCCGCGAGTATCACGCGGTGGAACCGATCGGCAAAGGGCCGTTCGTCGTGGTCTGCGACGAATCGGGGAGCATGGAAGGCACGAGGGCTCACACCGCGAAAGCCCTCGCACTCGCCCTCGCGTGGGTGGCGCGGCATCAACGCCGGTGGTGCGGGCTCGTGGCCTACTCCGGTGGTAGCGGCGAACGACTCCTGGCACTGCCACCCGGGCGATGGGACGAAGCCGCGCTGTGCGACTGGCTGGCCGCATTTATCGGGAAGGGGTCGGACCTCGACCTGCCGCTCGCCGAATTGCCGCGGATGTACGAGCAGATCGGTGCCCCGCCCGGCGTCACCGACCTCGTCATGGTGACCGACGCCCAGTGTCGCATTCCCCTGGAACTTCAAAACCACTTTTTGAATTGGCGTAAAGCGGCTCGCGTCCGGGCGGTGGCGCTGGTGATCGACAGTCCATCGGGCGACCTCGCCGCAGTCTGCGATGAGGTCCATCACGTGCCGGCTCTCGAACCCGCCGGCGACGCGGTGGGCCGCGTTTTGTCGCTGTGAACCGAACCGCTACCTGAATCCACAACGACCGGTGGACCGTCCCCCGGCCGATTCATTTCCATTCCGTTGAAGGAGGTCTTCTCAATGTCTGCGACCGATTCCCGGCCGAAGCCCGTGCGGGCGGGCCGCCGCCTGCTGGGCGAGATCCTCG
>JANXNT010000692.1 GCA_025353985.1 Limnoglobus sp. | reverse complement strand
CTTGCCATGAGCACACTACGAACCAAACCGGTGATTGCCATCGTCGGCGCGATCGGAGCCGGGAAGAGCACGGCTGCGAAAATCCTCGCCGAGTGTGGTGGTGCGTGGATCGTTGCCGATGCACTCGGGCACGAAGCACTTGAGCAACCGGACATCGTTGGACGTGTCGTTGCAAAGTGGGGACCGAGCGTACTGGCAAACGACGGTTCGGTCGATCGTCGGGCACTTGCGAAGATCGTTTTCCACGACGAGCACGAACGAAAATCGCTTGAAAATATCGTCTATCCGTACATCGGGCAGCGAGTGCGTGAGGAACTGGCCAAGGCCGAGAACGACGCGAAATTTCGATTTGTGGTACTCGATGCGGCGGTGTTACTCGAAGCGGGCTGGACGGAAATTTACGATCACCTGTTGTTCGTCGATGCCCCGCGAACCGTGCGTTACGAGCGATTGGCGATCCGCAGCAGTTGGTCCGAAAGCGAACTGGCCGGGCGCGAAGCCGCGCAAATGCCGCTCGACGAAAAGCGGCAGCGTGCCGATGCAATCGTGATCAACGACAGCACGCCGCTCGCGTTACGGAATCAGTTGGTCGAATGTCTGGAACGCTGGAACATTCGGTGCGAAACGCCGATCTCGATTTGAGGATGCGATGACAGACATCATAGATGACGCGACACCGACACGAACGCCGACGATGGAGCCACCGCACGAAATCGGCTTCGATGCAGGTATCGCAGTCGAGATCGATACGCCGAAAGTCGCCCCCGCACCGACGTTGACGATTCCGCACATCGACCCGAACGAGAAGGGTTTCGATGCCGAAACGAATAGCCGTTACGAGGAGATCAAACGCGGCAGCACGTACATTACGCAACTCCAACAGATGACGCTGACGCAGTTGCAACTGGCCGCAGGCATCGACAAAATCCCCCGCGACGAGTGGATGGGGATGAAGAAGCAGGACATCATTTTTCGCATCTTGAAGGAGCGGGTCAAGCAGAACGGGTTGATGTTCGGCGAAGGCACGCTCGAAATTTTACCCGACGGTTTCGGCTTCCTACGCAGCCCCGATTACAACTACCTGCCCTGCCCCGACGACATTTATATTTCGCCGAGCCAGATCCGCCGCTTCGGTTTGCGGACGGGTGCCGTCGTCTGCGGGCAAATCCGCCCACCCAAAGAAAACGAGCGATACTTCGCACTCCTCCGCGTCGAAGCGATCAACTACCAAGACCCGGAAATGCTTTCTCAGAAGGCCGTATTCTCCGACCTGACGGCCACGCACCCGAACGAACGACTGCGGCTCGAGTGCGGGAAAGACGATCTGAATCTGCGTACCGTCGACCTCATTTCGCCGATCGGGAAAGGCCAGCGTGGGCTGATCGTCGCCCCGCCACGTACGGGGAAAACCGTACTTTTGCAGAAGATGGCGAACGCGATTATCGTCAATCATCCCGAATGTTATGTGATCGTTTTGCTCATCGACGAACGCCCCGAAGAAGTCACGGAGATGATTCGCACGGTGAAAGGTCCGAAGGTTGAGGTCGTGAGTTCGACGTTCGACGAATCGCCCGAACGGCACAAAGTCGTCGCCGAAATGGTCATCGAAAAAGCGAGACGGCTCGTCGAGTATGGCACCGATGTCGTGATTTTCCTCGACTCGATTACGCGCCTGGGTCGTGCCTACAACACCGTTGAACCTGGCTCGGGGAAGATCCTTTCGGGTGGCCTCGATGCCACAGCACTACTGAAACCGAAGCGGTTCTTCGGAGCCGCACGCAACATCGAAGAAGGCGGCAGCCTGACAATCATCGCGACGGCGCTCATTGAGACGGGATCGAAGATGGACGACGTGATTTTCGAAGAATTCAAAGGCACCGGCAACATGGAACTGCACCTCGATCGACGACTGGTCGAGCGTCGTGTCTACCCGGCGGTCGACGTCAATCGCTCGGGTACGCGGAAGGAAGAATTGCTCCGCGACCCTGAGGAACTGCGCATGGTCCATATGTTGCATAAGGTGCTCGCTGACATGCACCCCGTCGAGGCGATGGACTTGTTACTCAAGCAACTTGCGAAGCACAAAACGAACGCCGAATTCCTGAAGAGCGTCCACTAGAAACTCATTCTCACCCACGAAATCCAATGATTTACGAAGGTAATCTCTCGACGCCGAGTGGCCGATTTGCGATTGTCGCCGCCCGATTTAACGGCTTCATCGTCGACCCACTGATCGCCGGTGCCACCGATGCACTCGCGCGGCACGGCGTCCCGACTGACCGCATCGATTTGATTCGCGTTCCCGGAGCGTTTGAAATTCCGCTCGTCGCA
>JANXNT010000680.1 GCA_025353985.1 Limnoglobus sp. | reverse complement strand
GAAGCGGACATTTGACTCGTTGGCCAGTTCGGATTGCAATCGTGCCACGGTAGCAATCCGAACTGGCCAACGAGTCAAATGTCCGCTTCGTCACGTTCACAATTGACCCCGACCGCGACACGCCAGACGAACTCAGAAAGTACGCGGAGCGCTTCCGTGCCGACCCGGAACGCTGGTTGTTCCTGACGGGCAAGGAAGCGATCGTTCACGAACTGGCCACGAGCGGATTTAAGCTACTCGCCATGAAGAAACCCGGCGGTGCGGCGGGCGACGAGTTCGACCACAGTTCGCGGTTGGCCGTCATCGACAAAGCGGGAATCATCCGCGGTTATTACGACGGAATGCCCACCACCCGCGAAGGTGCAGCCGAAGCGTTTGAGGCCAACCTCAAGAAGTTGCAGCAACACGTGGCAACGCTGACGAAGTGACGCCATACGCCACTTCGGATTTCCGTGTAGAATCTCCTGAGAAGACTCGCTTTCGCGTAACACTTGGTACGTATTGTGTCAAAGAACGATCCCCTGGAGCCGCAGCGGTGTGCGGAGTTACTCGCCGCGCTGGCCGCCCCGGAACGGTTGAAGGTCGTGCGGTTTCTGGCGAGCGGCCCGCACAATGTCACGGAAATTGTCGCGATGCTGGAAATTCAGCCCGTCAACGTTTCGCACCACCTGATGGTTCTGAAACACGCGCGGCTCGTGCAAGGCAAGAAGCAAGGGCGCTTCGTGTGGTACTCACTTTGGCCGGGCATACTCGAAGAAGCCGTCGAAGCGGGCATTCCACGCGATGCACTCAATCTCGGTTGCTGCCGACTCGAATTGCCCTGCAAGTAGAAGTGACGAGTGGCATCGAGTTTTGCCGAAAAGGATCGCTATTTTTGGGTTGCCGTCGGCATCGTGCGGATCGCTTGCAGGTCTTCCGGACTCTCGGCGTACCGCGCGTACAACTCGGTATTCATCACCTGGTTATTGCGGTCGCCGCGAATCGCTGCCGAGATTGCGGCCAGGCGGGTGTGGTTGCGCCAGTAGTTATCGAAAGGGCTACCCGGATCGCGCAGGAGTGCGATGCTGACATCGGTGAGGAGTATCGCTGCACGTTCGAGCATAATCGGCGATTCGCTACGGAGATCGCAAGCGATACGACTGTGTTGCAACACAACATCGTTCGGGTACCGGAACAAGCCTTGCTCGACGTACTTCTCGGCCTCCGCCCATTTATCCAGTTTTGACATCGCCTTCGCGCAGCCGTAATAGCTGATCGCGGTTCCGGAAGCCACGATCCACTCTTTGCCGAGAGAGATCGCTTCCAGCGAACCTTCATCGGCCAGTTCCGCGACCAGCATTCCCCACGGCAAGTCGAACGTCGGTGCGAGGCGAATCGCCGTGCGCAAGTCTTCGTAAACCTCTTTCGCGAGAGCCGGATCTTCCCTAACCTTACCATCCGCCATCAACCACAAGGAGATGCTGCGAATCCACGCCGCAGTTGCGGCCTTCTCGGGATCGGGGTCGGCCGATATGATTTTTAGCCGGTCGAGGTACGGCTGTATCAATTTCTTCGCTTCGGGATCGAACGAAAGTCCGGGTTTCGACTGGATCTTAATGGGACGGCTGGTGAGACCGACGAACAAGCCCAAAAACAAGGCATGAGGGTCATCCAGAGTCGGAGGCAGAAACTTCCCGATGAGGTCCGCCGTGTCGTTTTGGTAAATCTGAAACTGATCTTTGGGCTTTTCGATCGCTCCGGCGACGAGAGCCATACACCGAACCGAGTCGCGGAACATGAGTAGCCCCATGCAACGGGCGCGAGTATCGAGGCCACATTGACCGTTGTCGGTATGAAATCGCTTCCCGGCCGCGATGACCAGTACGTCCGTTTCGCGTAACGCCGTGTGAAGGTCGTCGGTCGCCGACGCACGGGCGGCTTCGACATTCACAGAATTTGTGGCCCCCACCGGCACGTTAGCCGGTTTCGCATTCAGTGCCGTCACCCGATCTGCGGCAACTTTCGTTCGCGTGTAGGCGTACGTCATACGGGTCTCGAAGTCGGCTTCTGGTGCAAGGCTCACTGCGGTTTTCAGTGCCGCCAAGCACGCATCCATTTCGTTTCGGTGCGAATGCAGATTCGCTTTGGCCAAGTACGGTTCGTGGCGATTCGGGGCCAGTTTCATGGCGCGATCAATCTCGCCTTCATCGGTTCCCAATGGCAACGCATAATGCAAATCGAGTTTCGCCTGAAAATCGTTCGGATGGTCGGCCACGGCCTTGCGACGCAAGCTGGTGAGTTTCATCCGGTACATTTTCGCCGACACGATGTCGCCCACGCGCTCCAGGTGATCGATCAATTCTGTCAACCACACGATACTGTCTGGAGTGATGGCAATCGCCTTCTTCGCATCCGACAAAGCACGACGAACCAACGGCGTATCGCCCCGGAATTGCAGTTTCCCTTCCGCGATCGTCACGCAAAATTGGAATGACGTTTTTGGAAAATGAATTCGATCGCGTGCCGTCTCCGCATCGGCCGCACGCATCGAACCGGCTACGGTAAACCACGCCACCATCGCAAAAACGATCTGTATTCTCATGAATGAATCCCGCCAGGAAAATCTTCTTCATCGACAGATGCCTGTTTACCCCCATCGTGACGGTTTGAGCAATATCAACTAGAGATGAGTCGGCGAGTCACCTAAAGCGGCTGGCCGCGTTGTGCCAGTTTCCGCGTGTACCAGACTTCCCCGGCAAGCAGTGCGAGCACCAACAATAGCAATAGCCACCAGAGTTCGCGGGTTTGTGGGCCTTCGCCTTTCTTCGATTCGATGTCGTCGGGGTTCACGATGTATTGCAAGCCCTTCACGATTTCAGACACTTTTTTGCGGTCGTCTTCGGAGTTTGGCGTCAGCACCGATTCTTGCGGGTCGGACCGTACGGCAAAGAAATAAGTACGGCCCCCGCTCGTTGTCAGCTTGTACGCCCCTGGGTCGCGTGTGGCATCGAACACGAGCGGCCACTGCTTCACGGGCAGCACTTTCGCGGGGCCTTCGGGCGGTTGCACCGTCACCGCAGCCGCTCGCTCGGTCGGTCGCGGGCTGAACACGATCGGCTGACCCGGCGCGAGGTTGCGTTCCGCCGAACGTGCCCCTGCGAGGTAGTACGTCATCTCGTGTGCGAACCGCACGAAGTCCGGCAACGTGTGGAAATTCGTACGCCAACTGTTATCGAGTGGCACCGTCACCAGCAGCGCCCGACCGCGCCCGACGCCACGTTCGACGAGGAAGATTTCGCCATTCGTGAGGCTGGCAATCGCGGTACCGGTCGCGCCGTTCGCACCCGCCGTCGTGTCAACTTTCCAGCGTTTCGGGAAGTAAGCGGTGTGGATCCCGAGCGGCAGTGGTTCTTTGAAAATTTCCATCGCCGGATGCGTGAAACCGGCGGGTTGTGGTTTCGGCGCGTCGTCGAGTTTCGCGGTGGCATCGTCGTTGCCGACGACATCGACGAGCCGCGCGGGGAGCCAACCTTGGCCGCCACGGAACGACACGCGGTTCCAAGTGGCCGCATCGCAGCGGTCGCCGAGCGCCATAAACACCGAACCGCCATCGGCGAGATACTTTTCGATCGCCTCGTTTTGTTCCTTCGTTGGCTTCGCGATGTTCGACAGCACGACCACGCGCGGCGGCGTGCCAGTGCCTTTCACGTCGGCGTAAAGTATGGGTGCGGTGAACTCGTCGATGCCGATCGAGCGAACGAGGAACCCCGGCGTTTGATCTTTCGCGGGGGCCAGCGCATCGCGGAGGAAGTCGCCGCCGCGGCTCTTCGTTTCGCCGTTAATAATGAGCACGGGGATGCTCGGTAGCACCTCGATGCCGAAGTCTTGCCGGTTGTCGCCGGGCAGGTCGTCGGGTTCGAGCACGAGCGTCACGAGGTGCGAGCCGGGGGTGAATTTGTGGACGAACTCGATCGGTAACAGCGTGTCGCTGAGCGTGCCTTTCACAGGCACTTCACCGACGGCGCGGCCATCGATTTCGAGTTTCACCTTGCCCGGTGCCGCCCCGGCTTTGACTTTGCCACTCACGCGCACGGCCGATTGGAACTTCACTTCCCGCCCCGCCGATGCCACTCCGCGACCGGCGAGAATCGGGTCCAACGACAGGTTCGCAGGGTCGAGCGGGCGATCTGGCGCGATGTTCGCCACCCAGATTCGCGGGTCGTTCGGCTTGCCGCCCTTCGGCACCAAGTCCCACTTTGAAAGCGAATTTTCGTCCGCCCAACTGTGCCGTTGGTTGTCCGTCACGATGACGATATCGCGTTCGGGGCGTGCGGTTTCGAGCAGCGACCACGCGGTTTGCACGCACGCGGGCCAGTCGATACCCCCACGTGGCGGCGTTAATAAATCGAGCGCATTGCGTGCCTGCTCGCGGTCCGGCGACAGCGTACCCAATAGTGGCACCGCTTGCTGGCGGGCCTGATACACCGCGACGCGATCTCCCACGCGCAACGTATCGATGAACCGCCCCGCCCACTCCTTCGCCGCATCTTCGCCGGTCTTGCCTTCGTGCGTGTACGCCATGCTCGCGGAGCCATCGATGACGATCACGACATCGCGTTGGCCCGTCGGCGTGCCGAAGCGATTGAAGAACGTGCTCGTTATCGTCGGTGCCGTCAGTGCGAGTACGATCAGCGCGACGATCACCATCCGGATAAGCATGAGCAGGAAATGTTCGACGAAGACTTTCCGCTTGGTTTTCTTGCTGACTTGCAAGAACTGCATCGCCGCCCAGTCAATTTCGTCGAAGCGCTTCCGGCTGAAGAGGTGAACGATCGGCGGGATCGCGACGGCGGCGAACCCAGCGAGCAAAGCGACATTGAGCACGGTGAACATACGGGCGTTCGGCCTAAGTAGCCCTCTCGCTCCGCGAGAGGATAGCAAGAACCAGAATTAACCACGACCAACACAACTGGTATATACTCCGCGCGGTCGAGAATTAGACGTTACCAGTCAGACAATCGATTCCCGTTAGCCCGAAGCGCTAGAGCCTGTTATGCACTTTCG
>JANXNT010000679.1 GCA_025353985.1 Limnoglobus sp. | reverse complement strand
CGCAGAACCGCCCGATCCCGATGGTCGACTACGGTATCAAACCGATCAACGAGCTGTTTTAACCCACCGATGCCTCCCTCCCCACCGAATATGATGCACCGCTTTCTCTACGCCTTGCTCGTACCACTACATTTTGCCTCGTTCGCGGGTGCCGCCGAGGTACCGAGCTTTCGCAATCAGATCATCCCGCTCTTGACGAAAACCGGTTGCAACTCCGGTGCTTGCCACGGCGCGCTCGCGGGCAAGGGCGGGCTGAAACTGTCGCTACGCGGGTTCGATCCCGAGTCGGATCACTTCGTGCTGACGCGGCAAGCGCTCGCACGCCGTGTCGATTTAACCAACGCAGCGGACAGCTTGCTTCTGAAGAAAGTCACTCGCACGATGCCGCACGGTGGCGGGCGACGGATCGAAGAAGACAGCGCGAACTACACGCTGCTACTCGATTGGGTTCGCGGTGGCGCGATGGGGCCACGCGAAGGCGAGCCGGACCTGAAAAGCCTAGAATTAATGCCGAAATCGGCGATGGCCAAGCCAAAAGATACGCTCCGCGTGACGGTGAAAGGCACCTACTCCGATGGCACCGTTCGCGATGTGAGCGCATGGACGAAATTCGGTTCGAGCGAAGAACCGGTTGCCACCGTCGACGATGACGGCCAGGTGACAGTCGTGACCAGCGGCGAGGCGGCGATCACCGCAAACTTCGGCTCGCGCGTCGCCACGATGACCGTCACGGTACCATACACGAACGCGGTGGCCGACGATGTTTACACGAAATCGCCACGCAGAAATTTCATCGACGAACACGTCCTTCGCAAACTGCAACTGTTGAAGATCGCACCTTCGGGAACCTGCACTGACACCGAATTTCTGCGGCGCGCGTACCTCGATAGTTGCGGGATTTTGCCGAAGCCCGAAGAGCTACAAGCGTTCCTGGCGGATACGCGAATCGACAAGCGCGAGAAGGTTATCGATGCATTATTCGCACGCCCGGAGTTCACCGATTACTGGGCGCACAAGTGGTCCGATCTGCTACTCGTTTCGTCGAAGCGATTGCCGCAACCGGCGGTGTGGGCGTTCTACCGGAAGGTGCGGCAGAGCGTCAGCGAGAACCAGCCGTGGGACCAGTTCGCGCGCGAAATTCTGACCGCATCCGGTAGCACAATCACCAACGGCGCGGCGGGGTATTTCGTGATTCACAAAGACGTCAGTGACCTCGTCGAATCGACGACCGTGACGTTCCTCGGCACGTCGATCAACTGTTGTCGGTGCCACAATCACCCGCTCGAAAAATGGACGCAGGACCAATATTGGTCGATGGCGAACCTGTTCGGTCGCGTCGGTTTGAAGAACGGCGAACGGGCTGGCGAAGTCTACGTGCAAAGCCTGCCGACGGGCGATGCGCTCCACTTGCGGCGTGGAATCGCGATGCCGCCGACGCCACTCGATGGCAAGCCGATGGCGGCAGGCGTGGCAACGGATCGCCGCGAAGCACTCGCAGACTGGATGACCGCGAAGGAGAATCCGTACTTCGCGAAGGCCGTCATCAACCGCATTTGGCGGAACTATATGGGGCGTGGCCTCGTGGAAGCCGAGGACGATTTACGCGAGACGAACCCACCGACGAACCGCGAATTGTTCGATGCACTCGCGAGCGATTTTATCGGACACAAATACGACGTAAAGCACCTGATGCGGACGATCCTCAACTCCGCCGCGTATCAGCGTTCCGCACAGCCATTGCCGACGAATGCATCCGACGATCGCTTCTACTCTCGATACCTGTTACGAAGGCTGTCCGCTGAAGTCATTCTTGACGCATACAGCGATGTCGCGAACGTCCCGACGCCATTCAATGTGCTATCGCTCGGTGCGTCGGGTGGCACGCAAAACAGCACGAACTACCCCGCAGGCACCCGCGCGATGCAACTGCCGGACTCGCAACTGGTGTCGCAGTTTCTCGATGCCTTCGGCCGTGCGGAACGCGGGCAGACCTGTTCGTGCGAACGCACCTCGGATTCGAGCGTCAGCCAGGCATTGCACCTGAACAACGGGCAAACGCTCAACGACAAACTCCGCGACAAGACATCGCGAGTGAGCATCTGGCTCGGCGATAAATCGACCGA
>JANXNT010000675.1 GCA_025353985.1 Limnoglobus sp. | reverse complement strand
AAGGCACCCGTCGCCTTCCTGTTCGGCATTCCCAAACAACCGATGCCCAAAATCGGCGGCGAGAAAAAGGAAGATGCGCTCATCGCGGAGACGTTCGTACGCTATCTCGACACCAAAGACGGTACGTGGCCGTTGCTGTTCCCAATGGCCAAGAGCGTCGTCAAATCGATGGATGCACTCCAGGCGTTCGCGAAAAAAGAATGGAAGCACGACGTGACCGGGTTCGTAATCACCGGCGCATCGAAACGCGGCTGGACGAGCTGGCTGACGGCCGCATCCGGAGACAAGCGTGTTAAGGCGATCGCACCGATGGTCATCGACACGCTGAATTTCCAAAAGCAAATGCCACTGCAACTGAAGTCGTTCGGCCGCTACAGCGAGATGATCCACGACTACGAAGAACGCAAACTCCTGCCGTTACCCGACACCACCGAAGCACGCAAACTCTGGTCGATGGTCGACCCGTGGATCTACCGCGAAACGCTGACGTTGCCGAAAATGCTCATCCACGGCACCAACGATCCATACTGGTCGCAAGAGTCTACCAACGTGTATTGGGACGACCTCAAGGGCGAGAAATACCTCTGCTTCGTTGCGAACGCGGGCCACGGTTTACGTCCCGAAGAAAATCCGAACGTCGAAGGCACAAAGAAGGATCCATTCCAGATGCAAGCCGTCAACACGCTTGCCGCGTTCAGTCGGCACATCATCCTTAAGAAAGCGATGCCTAAGCTGACGTGGAAGCACAGCGACGATGGAGCGATGGCGAAACTCGCGGTCGAATCCGACACCAGCGCAAAGGGGGCACGCGGTTGGATCGCGACTGCGGCGACGCACGATTTCCGTAAGTCGAAGTGGAAATCGACCGACATCGAAGTGATCTCGGATAAGGCCGGCACGGTATCCGTGACGCCAAGCGCGACCGAGTTTACCGCGTTCTTCATGGAGACCGATTTCGAACTCGACGGCCTGCCGTTCCAACTCTCGACGCAGATTCGCATCCTCGAACCGAAGAAGTAACGTGGCCTGGGATTTTGCTGCGGAACTCCGCCGTTGGGGACCGGCGGGGGGCGACTGCCCCTCGCTGGCATTCGCCCGTTCCTACTGCGCCCGCATCGCGCGGTCGCATTACGAAAACTTCACGGTGACATCGGTACTGCTTCCCCGGAAGCTACTTTCGCACTTTCATGCAGTCTATGCCTATTGCCGTTGGGCCGACGACATCGCGGATGAATCGGGTGGCAGTGACAACGCATTGTCGTTGCTCGCATGGTGGCAACGCGAACTGCAAGCCTGCTACGATGGCACGCCGAAACACCCCGTAATGATCGCGCTGCAACAGACGATCCGCGCGAAAGCGATCCCGCCGGAGCCGTTCCAAAATCTGCTCGTCGCCTTTCGGCAAGATCAAACGAAGCCCGAGTACGCGACTTTCGACGAGCTTTTGCAGTATTGCCAAAACTCCGCGAACCCAGTCGGGCACCTCGTGCTGCACCTGTTCGATTGCTACGATGCGGAGCGTGCCGCCCTCTCGGATTATGTCTGTACGGGGCTGCAACTCGCGAACTTTTGGCAAGACGTGGCACGCGATCTGACGATCGGCCGCATCTACATCCCCGAGGAAGATCGTCGCCGTTTTGGGTACTCTTTGGAAGAACTGCACGCGCGAAAAATGACCCCGGCGTTTCGCGAACTGATGCGATTCGAAATCGAGCGCACCCGCGATTTCTTCAGCCGTGGCAAACCGCTGTTGCCGATGATCCCGCCCCGATTGCGCGTCGATATCGATCTGTTCATCCGCGGCGGCGAAGCAATCTTGAACGCCATCGAGCGCATCAATCACGACGTCTGGGCACAGCGCCCCGAAGTGTCCAAACGCGAAAAACTGCGACTGTTCGCCGCCGCGATTCTGGCGACTTTCAGACTGTAAGCCGCCGCCAATTCCTACAACAAATGAAACACACATCGACATTGGAAACAGCATAATGGCCAGCTCTGCGAACTCGAAGAACGACGATGCGACCGACGCGTTTGGGCACCATGTCGCAGCCGGTACACTCCATGTCTCCATTCCCAAATCCGCTCGGAAAGTCCGCCTCGAATCTCTTTTCAAGATCAAAGGCGTGAAGTCCATTGAGGTCGAGCACTCCGAGCACGAGAAACAGCAACTCGACTGGGCCGGGCTTTCTAACTTGAAGAGCCTCAAGAAAATATCAGTTCGGGCCGGTTTCCTCGGCGAATCGTTCTGGTCGGAACTCGGAAAACTGAAGTCACT
>JANXNT010000659.1 GCA_025353985.1 Limnoglobus sp. | reverse complement strand
TTCCAATCTTTCTGCGGGGCAAGGCGAATTCGTGCCCCGTTGGCTCCACCGCGTTTGTCGGTACTGCGGTAGGTCGAAGCGGATGCCCACGCGGTCGAAACCAGTTGCGACGTGGACAGCCCCGATTCAAGGAGCTTGGCCTTGAGTGCCGCGATGTCCTGAACGTCGATGAGCGGGTGATCGACTTTCGGAACCGGATCTTGCCACACTTGTGGTGGGGCAACGGTTGGCCCGAGCAATCTCGAGACAGGCCCCATGTCGCGGTGGGTCAGCTTGTACCACGCCTTGGCGAAGGCCGCGTCAAACTCTTTCGGGTTCTCGTGGAATCGCTTGGAGATCTTCGCGTAGGCGGGGTCCATCCGCATCGACATGTCGGTCGTGAACATCATCGGGGCGTGCGACTTCTTCGGGTCGTGTGCGTCCGGCACGGTCCCCTTGGCATTCTCTTCCTTGGGCGTCCACTGCGACGCACCGCCGGGGCCTTTGACGAGTACCCACTCGTAACCGAACAGGTTGTCGAAGTAGCCGTTCGACCACTTTGCCGGCGTCGAAGTCCACGCGCCTTCGAGGCCGCTGGTGATCGTGTCCGCGCCTTTTCCCTTACCGAAGCTGTTCTTCCAGCCGAGGCCTTGTTCGTTCAGGCCTGCTCGTTCGGGTTCTGGGCCGACATGCTTATCGGGGTTGGTCGCTCCGTGTGCTTTGCCGAGCGTGTGCCCGCCAGCGATCAGCGCCACCGTCTCTTCGTCGTTCATCGCCATTCGTCCGAAAGTGGTGCGAATATCCTTCGCAGCGGCGAGTGGATCGGGCTTGGCGTTCGGGCCTTCGGGGTTGACGTAAATCAAGCCCATCTGGGTTGCGCCGAGCGGTTGATCGAGTTTTCGGTCACCGCTATGTCGCTTGTCATCGAGCCACTTGGTTTCTGGCCCCCAATAAATGTCCGCATCGGGTTCCCATGCGTCCACGCGACCGCCGGCAAACCCGAAGGTCTTGAAGCCCGACGATTCGAGCGCGCAGTTACCGGCGAGGACCATGAGGTCCGCCCACGAGAGTCGGCGGCCATATTTTTGCTTGATCGGTAAGAGCAACCGACGGGCTTTGTCGAGGTTCGCATTGTCGGGCCAACTGCCCACCGGTGCGAGGCGAAGGATGCCCGAAGCCGCGCCGCCGCGACCGTCGGTGACGCGGTAAGTTCCCGCGCTGTGCCACGCCATGCGAATGAACAAACCCGCGTAGGTGCCGTAGTCCGCGGGCCACCAGTCCTGTGAGGTCGTCATCAGGGTCATGATGTCCTTCTTGACGGCGGCGAGGTCGAGTTTCTTGAACTCTTCGGCGTAGTTGTAATCTTCACCCATCGGATCGCTTTTGGCCGAATTCCGGTTGAGGACTTGCAGATTCAACTGGTTCGGCCACCAGTTTTTATCTCCGTACGGCGCGGCTCCGACCGGCATCGGCTTCTCCGCACCAACCTGGGCTTGGGCACCCAGCACGGGGCATTTGCTAATGTCCGGTGCGGGTTTAACGACGGGATTCTCGGCGAAGGCGGGCGTGGCAATGCCAAGCACCGTGCAGGTCATCATGACACGCGCGAAGCGAGAGGTTCGAGTCATGGTCTCTCCATGGATTGTTGAGGAATTCGACGCAAACGAGGTTAACAAACAGGCGGATACTTAACTTATAGACAATTTCGCGCAGTTTATCAAACGGGTTTCGAGACGTACGCGGTCAACAATGGGACATCGTGCCTGCCCGCAGCGCAAGATCGCAAGCAAGAAGAACCCACGAAAAAATCCACGCTGTGCCGCGAACGAGGAAAGCGCACCCTTGCTTGCGCTTGGGCTGGCACGAAAATGTAAAAATGCCCGTTCCAGATAAGATTTGCCGCCGTTGTCGGCATGGATTGATTGCGGTTGATGAAGTAGGACCGGTTGGGGCTGCGATTGATCGGCTCGAACCGTACAACTACGTTCAGGGTGAACGGTGACTACGAGTCCTGCTATGCGTCCGCTAATCCGCGTCGGTGCGGTGAATTACCTGAACTCGAAGCCGCTCATTGAGGGGCTGGCCGAGTTTACGAACGATGTCCACCTCGAACTCGATATTCCGAGCCGCCTGGCAGACCGCATGGCGTGTGGCGAACTCGATGTCGGGCTGATTCCCGTCGTCGAATTCTTCCGTGCGGGCAACTATTCGTACGTGCCGAACATCGGCGTGTCGTCGCGCGGCCCCGTGCTCAGCGTGACGCTGTTTAGCAAAGTCCGCTGGCAGGATATCCGCTCCGTAACGCTCGATGAAGGATCGCGAACGAGTGCGGCCCTCACGCGGATTCTGCTCGCGAAACGCCACAACGTGCGGCCACTACTGCGGCAGTTACCGATGGATGCGGCAGCCGAATCGGTAACCACCGATGCGGTGTTACTCATCGGCGATCGCGCGATGAAAGCCTGTTTGCCTGGCTTCGACTACGCATACGATCTCGGCCAGGAATGGACCGACTGGACGGGGTTGCCGATGGTGTTCGCCGTCTGGGCGGTGCGCGAAGGCGTCGATCTCGGGCGTGCGGAACGGGCACTCGTTCAAGCGAAGGAAATGGGCTTACGCCGTGCCGGGGCGATTGCGGCACGCGAAGCCGGGCCACTCGGGCTGGACCCTGGATTCTGTCGGCGCTACCTCACGAACATCATTCATTACGATCTCGGCCCTCGCGAACTCGACGGGTTGAACCATTATTACGAACTGGCCGCCGAACTCGGGCTGGCACCGAAAGGAGTGAACCTTGTCCACTACCATCGACCGAATCTTGTCCAAAGCTACTGACGGCCAACGCATCACCTTCGCTGAAGGCGTCGAGTTGATGGCCAACTGCCGCGACCTCACCAAACTCGGTCGCGCCGCACACGCCGTCACAATGCGGATACACCCCGAACCGTACCGCACGTACAACATCGACCGCAACGTAAACTACACGAACGTCTGCGCGGCGGTGTGCGATTTCTGCGCGTTTTACCGAAAATCGAACGACGCCGACGCCTACGTGCTTTCGCGCGATGAACTCCATCAGAAGCTGCGCGAAACCGTCGAACTCGGTGGCGATCAGGTGCTACTTCAAGGCGGGATGCATCCGTCGTTGAAACTCGAATATTACGAGGAAATGCTTCGCGACCTGCGCGTGAACTTCCCGACGATCAACCTGCATGCGTTCAGCCCGCCGGAGATTTGGCACTTCCACAAGATCAACAAGTTGCCGTTGCGTACCGTGCTCGAACGCCTGAAAGCGGCGGGCCTCGGCAGCCTGCCGGGTGGCGGTGGCGAAATCCTCGTCGACCGCGTTCGCAAGCAACTGACGAAGGGCAAAGCGCTCACTGAAGAATGGCTCGAAGTGAACCGAGTGTGGCATCAACTCGGCGGGCGCTCGACCTGCACGATGATGTTCGGCCACATCGAAACCGGTGCCGAACGCATCGAACACTTCGACCGTTTGCGGAGCCTGCAAGACGAAACCGGCGGCTTCACCGCGTTCATCTGTTGGACGATGCAGCCCGGCCACAAGATGGCCGACTCCCCCACCGTCGGCTCATTCGAGTATCTGCGTACGCAGGCGATTGCCCGTTTATACCTCGATAATATCCCGAATATCCAATCGTCGTGGGTGACGCAAGGCGGCAAGATCGGGCAAGTCGCGTTGTTCTTCGGTGCGAACGATATGGGTTCGCTGATGATCGAAGAAAACGTCGTCGCGTCGGCGGGGACGGTGCATTATTTGACGCTCGAAGAGATACGCCGTTCGATCCGCGAAGCCGGTTGGGAACCGCGCCAGCGCAACGTCTTTTATCAACTCGTCGAAGAGCGCGTGCCGACGATGCCGAGCACTGTCAGTTCGCGGTCATTGCCGGTTCTCGCGGGAATTGGACAATAGGGAAGGGTGGCAACGATTTGATTTGCGGAGTGACGACATGGCGAACGGTATTGGCGTCGAAGAAATGCGAATGACTCTGGCACGAGTGGCCGCCTATCGCAGGGTCTGCGATCACGTCCGCTCGGGTGCATCGAGCACGATGTTCACGGGGGCATTGTTTCTCGGGTTCGCGTACCTCAATTACAGTATGATGGGTCGGTTTCACCCGATTCTGTATGGCCAAATCATACTCGGTGTCGGCGAGTTGCTCGTCGGCATCTGGAAGAAATTCCGACCATCGCCAGAGTGCGTGCTGCTCGATGGGATACTCATCTCCGTATACGTTGTGTCGATTGTGATTCGACAGTACATGATCCATCAGGCGGGGTTCCCCTTTCAACCTGTCTCGATCATGTTCGGCGTGTGGTTCGGCTTCAACGCCTTGAACACGTTTCGTGCCTACGGGCAGTTGAGCAAACTCTTCGTCGAACGCCCAACATCCGAGCACCTGGCGTACGTCGATGGCCTCGTCGAAGAGATTCGCGCATCCAACCCAGAAACCGAAAGTTCCGCACTCGACTTGCCGACGTATCCGAAACTGAAAGTGAAACTCCTCGGCGAGATCGCATTCGTGGTCGACACCAAAAGCGGCGAGTTGTCGCTGTTCGGACGCGACCATTTCGACATCGAACGCGTCGAATCGTCGATCCGCGACAAACCGCCCATCGGCACGTTAATCATCGAGGGGCAAGAACTCCCCGAGTTCACGCTAAGTGATGCGAATTGGGCGAACTACACGAAGTGGAAGAACATTAGCGAGTGAAATGGGTCTCCGACACTGAAGGTGTCGCTCACTCAGCCCATGGTGGAACCATGGGACGGGAGCAAAAACCCTCAAAAACCAGTCGTGGCGAGTCTGCGAGACGCGACGCGATAAGCAACGATGGCAATGGGTGCTGCCCCCCCCATGGTATCACCATGGGCTACGTGAGCGGTCCCTTCAGGACCGAAGAACCAGCAAACCCACGGCAACCCGAATTGGAACCGTCCCGAAATCACACGTGGGCGTAGCCGTAGACCACGATGAATCCGCAGTTCTCGTACAGCGGCCGCAGTGATTCGCGGCTCGTGAGCATCACGTATGGGGCTTTGTGCAAATAGGCGTGGTGGAGCGTGGTTTTGACGAGTTGCAGTGCGATGCCCTGGCCGCGACTTTCGGGCTTGACCACCACGTAATCGATCTGCCAGTTCACCGGCGTCGAAACGAGCAAGAAGCCATCACCGTTGCCGTCGGCATCGCGATGGACCGCGATGTAACGCACGCACTGCCAGATTGCGAGAAACTTGCTCCGTGTACGAAATTGCTCGGAAAGCAGATCCCACAGCGTTTTGCACGACGGTTCATCGGCAAGGAATTCCTGAACGCTCAGGAACTCCACCGCATGCGAAGCCTCTTGCGGTTCGGTCGGTTTACACAGGTAATGCAGTTCGGCTTCGGCAGACATTCGCTCTCTTTATGAAGGTCGCTATTACGAATAACCAACGGACGTGTGATCGTTTTTCATCTTATTGTAGCTAGGGTCTATGAACCCGGTTCTGGAAGACCAGCTATACTTCTCGCGGTCGGAAAATGAGACGTTACCGGTCAGACAATCCATTCCCGTTAGCCTGAAGCGCTAGTTTTGAAGTTGCGCTGTCATCGAATTCGGAGTCGGCGCAACCGTATTTGCTTGGTTCACAAGCACCCAGGGGTACGACGTAAAACGTCTAACCCTGGGCTAAAAGATAGAACCCCGTTGGGGTAAAGGCCTAGCCAATTCTTACCCCAACGGGGTTAAATCCCTCAGCCCAGGGTTAGACGCTTCGTCGTACCCCTGGGCGTACCCGCAAACAGCGCAACTTCAAAAATCGCTAGCGAGAGAGTCGTGGCGAGTCTTCAAGACGCGACGCAGAACGGTCATTCCGGGCGTACGAGATGTCGTGTTTCGAAGACTCACCACGACCCGCAATCGCAGAAGGTTGAACGTCCCTCGCTAGCGCTTCGGGCTAACAAAACTATCAAATCAACTCGCTCAAAGTACACATCAGGAATCATGTGCAAATAGGCTATAGGCATCAATTCACGCCGCTGCCCACTGCTCGTGGGTAATCGGGCGGCAACGACAACACGGATACTGCCTTCGATAACAAGCCGTACTTCTTCATCTTCTTGTAGAGTGTCACCCGGCTGACACCGAGGAGCTTTGCGGCGCGCGTTCGGCTGAACGAGGCTTTCTCCAGTGCGCGAATGATGACCGTGCGTTCGGTCGATTCGCGGTTTTGCGCGAGCGAATTCGGGTGTGCAACCGAGATCGATTCGAGTGCGGCCATCGTGCGGTTGCGAACGATTGGCGACAAGTGCGGCACGCCGAGTTCGGTCGTCGAACAGGTGAGCACCGCTTGCTGAATCACGTTCTCGAGTTGGCGGATGTTGCCGGGCCACGGGAACGATTCGAGTGCGTGCATCGCGTCGGGGTGGATCGAAATAATCTTCTTCCCGAACTTCGTGCCGTACCGCGAAACCATCCCACGAACGAGCGGGCCGATGTCCTGGATGCGTTCCCGTAGCGGTGGCAGATGGAACGTAATCACGTGCAAGCGGTAGTATAAGTCGCGGCGAAACGTGCCACGATCGACGGCCTCGGACAAGTTCCAGTTCGTCGCTACCACGATGCGTGCGTGGCAGAATTGCGTTTCGTTTCCGCCGACCGGTTCAAATTCGCCCGTCTCGATGACGCGCAGTAAATTCGCCTGGTGATCGAGGCCGAGCGTGTCGATTTCATCGAGCAGGATTGTGCCTTTCGCGGCGGCGGCGAACTTGCCGACCTTGCTCATGTCGGCACCGGTGAATGCGCCTTTGACGTGCCCGAAGAACTCGCTGGCGATCAGGTTCCCGGAGATTGCCCCGCAAGCCACCACGAGGAACCGATCCGCCCGGCGTGCCGAACATTCGTGGATCAGTTTCGCGAGGTGCGTCTTGCCCGTGCCGGTTTCGCCTTCGATTAACACCGTGACATCGTGTGCCGCCGCGATGTCGAGTTGCTCGACCATGTGTGTCAGCGACGGCGTGAGTGCGAGTAATTTTCGGCGGATTCGTTCTTGCGTCGACTCGGTAGCGGGGTCGATGAACGGCGTACCTTCGACGATCGCGCGCTTCAGCCAGGCGTTCCATTCTTTGATCTGCGCCGGCCACACCCAGCGGCCATCGAAGTGCGGGTGAAACGCTTCGAGGCGTCGCGTCGCTGCGAATTCTTCCGTCTCAAGTACGCCGATTTGTGCGGGATATTGCTGTAGCCGCAAGTCGCGAACCGCGATTTCGATCCGCTCCGCATCCGCAGGTTCGGAGGCGAGAAACATCAGCACGCCGTCGGTATCGCGAGAAACGAGTTGCGGAACATCCTCGAAGCGAACGACGGGCGCAGTGAGTAGAAACGTCTTGTGCAGGTGCGTTTGAATCGACTGACCGAAACGATGATCGGTCGCGACGAACGCAACTCGGCGGGCGAACGACATAGAAGCAATCTCCCCGATCGGGCGCGGTTGGCGCGAATCGGTGCGTGGGCTGGATGGTGCCACTCGCGTGTGAGCAACACCGGAACATCGGTAAGCCGCAGGGTTACTCCGAACCCGGCGTGCAACGAGCGAGAACGCAGAGACAGTCCATCTTTGCGAACGGGCAGCGGCTTCGCGTATCGGGGAAACCGACGCACGATAGGCGATGAATTACGGCATCGGTACGAGGAACGACCAGCCCGTTTGGCATGAGGGGCGGGGCTGGATGTTGCACGATCGCAACGGAACGGAAACGTTGTCGTTCCCGTTGTGAACAATGTAAATGCAGATTGGCCTTCGGTCAAATTCGGGGAACAGAAATCCCGAACGACCCGCAAGATCGCGCCGACCATCAAATCTCACTCGCGCCAGGCGCGAGAATTCGATGCGAGCGGCTAACTCATCTCTTCAATACTCGCGATGAGTTGATCGATGATCGCTTCGTCGGTCTTCGGATTAAAAAACACCGCCTTCCAAGCGGGGAGATTGTGGCCGTGGGGGCGATAACCGACACTCGTCGTCATGCTGAGTCGGGCGTCGCGGGCGGGATCCATACTGCGTTCGCGCTTGTAAAATAACCGCGTCACTTCCGCAAAGTATCGTGTCGTCTCATCGGCTGTCAGCGTGCCATCTTCGAGCCGCGAGAAGATTTCGCTGGCATTCCGGCCCTTCGGCAACACCCACCAAACGACGCTCGCCCCGCACGTGTCCGCGTTCAGCACCTTGCAGTAATCGAGTTGCGCGAGCTTGTTTTTCAGGTATTGTGCGAGTTCGAGCGCACGGCCCATGAGCATCTGCCAGCCCATCAGGCCGATGCCGTTCAAGGATGCCATCACGGTGTACGGCCCCAACCCTGGCCGCGACGTTTCCAGCGTGAACAATGCCGGATCGCGGCGACTGTCGGCCTCCGGGAAGTACGGCGTTTCGTCTTTGCTGCGTGCGAGATATTTCAGGTCGTCCTTGCGGTTCACGATGAACGCCGAACTCGGATAATGCCCGCGGCCCGTCTTGTGGAAGTCGAGCGTGACGCTGTCCGCGTGGTGCAAACCCTGGCACGCCGCCTTCGCGCGTTCGATCACGGGAAGGACGTTCGCGTTCAGCTTCAACGGGTTTTCGTGCGTGTTGTATTCGTTCAAAAAGCAGTTGCCCCAACCGACGGCGGCATCGGCGTGCAGTTGCGGCGCGGGCACGTCGTACTTCGCCGCTTTCTCGTCGATGATGCGGCGAATGCTCGCAATATCGTCGATCCCGAAGGCATCCGTCGTGCCGAATGTGGCGATCACAAACGCGACGCGAACGCCTTGTTCGTAAAGCGATTCGAGCTTCTCTTCAAACAGATCGAGCCGCATTGAGAGCGTGCGATCCGTCGGAATTTCGTGTAAATTTTCGGTGCCGAGGCCCAGCCAACCCGCGATCGTGGCCGCACAATAATGCGCCGCCTCAGAGACGATCCCTGCCACAATTTGCCCCTGCAAACCTTTCCGCATCGCACCAGGAAGGACTTTCTCAATGCCGATCTTCCCCGCATACATATTCGAGATCGTCCCGCCAATCGTGAAGATGCCCCACGGGTCGATCGTGTGGTAAAACACGAGGTTCGCGAGTGCCGTAATCGCCTTTACTTCGAGTTCATTCGAGCGTTGGCTGTAACTATCGGTGCAAAGGTTCGGGTTCTTCAGCAAGCACGCCAGCGCGCCAACTAACGAAGCATAATTCGCGGGGCCACGCACGTTCTCAAGGTGCAACGGCGACGACCAACCATCGGTGCCCCAGAAGTACGGGAAGATCGAATCGCGGGCATCCTTGAGGTTGCCGGGCAACACGTGGATTTCCGGGTTCGCCTGTGCGGTGTCGTAGTTTTGCGACATATACGAACCCGGCGGCAGCGATTCCTCCGCCCGCATCGCGGCAAGCAGTTCGGAAAAAATCCCCGTGACAACCGTGGGGTCGCACTCGAAGAACGTCTTCACGAACGGGTCGTATCGGTCGCGGTCCATAATCGGCCCAAAATAGGAAACGACCGCGATAGTTCGCAGTCGTTGAGCCATTCTATGCGGCAAGTCGTCTCGGCACTTTCGAGACAATTTGTGTTTTCGTAGTCAATTACCTTTCTTGATTTCGCCAATTGTGGTATGACCGTTTCATGAGCAAGAAACGAACTTCGATACCAGCACCAACAGAGTCACTGTTGCCGTCCGGCTACGCCGATTTCCTCGTCGACCTGAAGAACCGCGTTCGGTCCGCCCAACTGAAGGCCGCCGTCTCGGTCAACTCGGAGATGATCCAGCTATATTGTGACATCGGCAGGCCATTCTGACGCAACAGACGGACCAGGGATGGGGAGCAAAAGTCGTTGATCGTTTGAGAGAAGTGGGATTTTCAGCTCGGAATCTCAAATACATGCGATCTCTTGCAGAAACTTGGCCGGATCGGGTAATCGTGCAACAGGATGTTGCACAAATTCCTTGGGGACACAACATCACCCTCATGGAACAAGTCGATACAGAAATTGCTCGTCTCTAGCACTACAGCGCAGCATTAAATCTTGCACTTATGCCGCCGTCTTTTGTGGGAAAGCGATGCTTGCGCGTTTCGGCGTTGATGATAGCGGGCCACTTTCCCCGCATGCGTCAATCGCGGAACCTGACGACGACGATGCATCCGCGCATCGCAAATCTCGTTCAGCACCCGACACACTTGCTCCATCGTCACGTGTGGGTTTTTCCCCCCGAAGCCGATCCGTCTGGATCGACACGAA
>JANXNT010001021.1 GCA_025353985.1 Limnoglobus sp. | reverse complement strand
CGCACGCGGATTTTGCGTTGTCCGAGATTCGCGCCGCCGATTTTAATGCGGTCATTTTCCCCGGTGCCACTACGTCCGAGTATATGGGGCCGAGTGATTCGCGCGAAAGGGTAAAACTGCTCGTCGAGCATCTCATCGAATCGAAAAAGGTTGTGGCCGCGATTTCCACGGGCGAACGAACGCTGGTCGAACTCGGCGTAATCCGTGGATTTCGTGCGGCCAAACCGGCGGAGAAATTGTTCGGGATCTTCGATCGCAACGACCGCGCAGACCTGCCAAAATGGGCTGGCCCATGGTCTTTTGTCGTAGAGGATGGGCCGTTCATCACCGCCAACGGGCCGAGCCATGCCAACGATTTCGCAAACACGATCCACGCGGCCATCGAACGCCAAAAAGCGAAGCAATGAGCGTATGGTCAACGCCGCGAGAGTTTCGCCTAAACTAACCGCATGAGCGATTTCACTGGCGTTCGTACTGAGTCTCTCGTTCGTTACCTCACGCGGTACACTTCGGGCGAGGTGCGGTTCGATGAAACTTCGCGACGGTTGTATGCCACCGATGCGAGCCACTATCAAATCGTGCCGCTCGGCGTGGTGCTGCCGAAGTCGGAAAGCGACCTGATTGCCACGGTGCAGATTGCATCCGAACTCAACGTGCCGATCACCGCACGCGGCGGCGGCACGAGCCTGTCGGGGCAGTCGATCGGCCCCGGAATCGTTATCGATTGCTCGAAGTATCTCAACCGCATCGGCGACGTCGATACGGTCAACCGCACAGTGCGCGTGCAACCCGGCGTCGTGCTTGATCAACTCAATCGCGAACTCGCGAAGCACGGTTTGCTGTTCGGCCCCGATGTCGCCACCGCGAACCGCGCGACGCTCGGCGGGATGATCGGCAACAACTCGGCGGGTTCGCACTCGATCGTTTACGGCAAAACGGTCGATCACGTGCGCTCGCTGGATGTCGTCCTATCCGATGGCACGCCCGCCACATTCGGCCCGCTTTCGGACATTGAATATCAGCGCAAACTCGAACGCCGTTCGTGCGAAGGCGAAGCGTATCGCACGGCGGCGCGCATCGCACAACAACATGTGGATGAGATCGATCGTCGCTTCCCGAAGATCGTCCGCCGCGTTAGCGGTTACAACTTGCCGTCGCTGTTGGCGAACCCGACGCACACGCTCGCACCGCTAATCGTCGGCAGCGAGGGAACGCTCGCGGTGCTGGCAGGCGCGGAACTTGCGGTGGTGCCGTTGCCGAAGCATCGCGGGTTGTTGGTGCCGCACTTCGAGACACTGCGTGCCGCACTCGATTGCCTTGCATTGTGCATGGAATTTCAGCCGTCAGCGGTGGAATTGCTCGACAAATTGTTCATCGATCTCGCACGGAAACAGCGTTCTCTAGCGGAGGCGATGGCTTCGATTCACGGCCACCCGGCGGCGCTGTTCATGGTCGAATTTTCCGGCGACGATGCCGCCGAAGTGAACGACCGCGTCTTGAAATTGGCACAGAAACTCAAGGGCGCGAGCGGGCTGACGGCGGTCGTGATCGCGACGGATCCCAACCAACGCGACTCGCTTT
>JANXNT010000649.1 GCA_025353985.1 Limnoglobus sp. | reverse complement strand
CAAGCCGATCATCGATGCAGTCCGTGCCAGCAAACGCCCGGTGATCTACGCGGGTGGCGGCGTCACGCACAGCGGGGCCTCCGAGGCGATGACGAAGTTCGCGGAGTTGCTTGGCATCCCCGTCGCGCTCACGCTCCACGGCCTCGGGAATTTCCCGCACGATAACTACCTCTGCTTGCACATGCTCGGGATGCACGGCACCGTGTACAGCAACTACGCCGTCAACGAAGCCGACCTGCTCATCGCGCTCGGCGTGCGCTTCGACGACCGCGTGACCGGCAAGCTGGCCGAGTTTGCGAAACACGGCAAAATCGTCCACATCGACGTCGATAAGAGCGAGATTCACAAGAACAAGCTCGCGCATATTCCGGTTCACGGCGACGTGAAGGCGGCGCTCGAAGACATCAACGGGATGCTCAAGGACGACGCGAACGCCGACCTCGTCGGTGGCGGTCGCTACACCGAATGGTTCCGTCAGATCGACGCCTGGCGAGAAACCGAACCGCTCACGTTCACCGAACCGGGTAAGGATCTGATCATCCCGCAGTACGCGATCAAGCGGCTGCACGAGTTGCTGAAGGAACGCGGCCAGCTCGATAAGACGATCATCAGCACCGGAGTCGGCCAGCACCAAATGTGGGCGGCGCAATACTTCACGTTCAACAAGCCGCGCAAGTGGGTGACGAGCGGTGGCCTCGGCACGATGGGCTTCGGCCTGCCCGCCGCGATGGGGGCCAAAGTCGCGCACCCCGATCACCTCGTCATCGACATCGACGGCGACGGCAGTTTCCTCATGAACATTCAGGAACTGGCGACGTGCCACACCGAAAAGATCGCCGCAAAGACGATGATTTTGAACAATCAGCACCTCGGTATGGTGATGCAATGGGAAGACCGCTTCTTCGGTAGCAACCGCGCCCAGACGTACCTCGGTGCGGGTGCCGATGTCGAACCGTACCCGGACTTCGTGGCGATTGCCAAGGGTTTCGGCGTCAAGGGCAAGGGCGTGTGGGACAAGAGCGACCTCGACGAGGCGCTGATCGAGATGATCGAATCCGACGGCGCATTCGTGCTCGACGTCCACGTGCCACACCAGGAACACGTGCTGCCAATGATCCCAAGCGGCATGACCGTGAAGGACATCATCAAGGCGTAACGGGATTGCTTCTCAAGTCGATCGTCACTGGCTGAAACGCCGGCGACGGTCGATTTTTGCTTGTATCCTACACCGTTCGCGTGGACTTTCGTTTCACCATCGTGATTTCGTTGCCCGATGGGCTGTGCGTGACGGTGTCGAAGAAGGTGCGGATGAGTAGCAGGCCGCGACCGC
>JANXNT010000646.1 GCA_025353985.1 Limnoglobus sp. | reverse complement strand
GTGTGTGCAAATCAAGGATTCGTGCAGACAAGCTATATTTCATGCACTACACACGTGGCTCGATAGCCGCAGGCGTGACTACATACACTGTACACCCCGAGTATGACGCCCAATTCGGTGTGATTACAGTTGAAGCAAATGATGCATTCTCAGCAACCGTACCCCTGAAAAATGCTTTCGTTAAGCTCAAACGAGCCAAAACCCTGCCGCTTGACTGCGGAGAGTCATCGGAAGTCCCAATTCAATATGGCACGCCAAAATCAACTGGTTCTGTAACGCTGCGGTGCCCCAACGATGGATGCGACGGCCTGCTGGGCGAACCGCGCGCTTTCAACCTGATGTTCGAAAGTCATGCGGGTGCCATTCAATCCGAAGAAAACAAAGTCTACCTCCGGCCCGAGACAGCGCAGGGCATCTTCGTAAACTATCGCAATGTTCTGAATAGTACGCGGTTGAAGCTGCCATTCGGGATCGGGCAGATCGGTAAGGCGTTCCGCAATGAGATTAACCCGCGAAACTTCATCTTTCGTTCGCGGGAATTCGAGCAGATGGAAATCGAATTCTTCTGCCATCCGAGCGAAAGTATGATGTGGTATCAGTATTGGCGCGATTTGCGCAAGAACTGGTACTCCACACTCGGCATACAGTCCACCAATCTTGTCCCGCGCGAACAGGGACAGGAAGAACTCGCACACTACAGCATCGGCACGACGGACATTGAATATATGTTTCCGTTTAGCGAGGAGCCGCAGGAACTCGAAGGCGTGGCACACCGTGGCGATTATGACTTGAAGGCGCATGCCAAGCATAGTGGCAAGACGGACGACCTCGCGTACTTCGACGAGGAACGCTGGAATAACGACTCGCAGACTTTGAGTACGCGTAGCTTCAAGGAATGGTTGAAGTCCGAGCCGAGTGCCGAGGATATTGGCAAGTATAAGTTCGTGCCGCACGTGATCGAGCCGAGCGCGGGTGCGGATCGCTTCACGCTGGCGGTGCTAACCGAAGCGTATCACGAGGAAGAACTGATCGACGGCAAGGGCCAGAAAGACACGCGGATCGTCATGAAGTTTCACCCGCGGCTCGCGCCGATCAAGGCCGCGATTTTCCCGCTGGTGAACAAGGAAGGCATGCCGGAGCTAGCCACGAAGCTGTATCGCGAACTGAAGCCGTTGTTCAACGTCTTCTACGACGACAAAGGCGCGGTCGGCCGGCGCTATCGCCGACAAGACGAAATCGGCACGCCGTTCTGCATCACGATCGACGGCGACACCGTCAAGGACGGCACCGTCACGATCCGCGATCGCGACAGTATGCAACAGCGTCGCATCCCGATGAGCGACGTGAAATCGGAAATCCAGGCACGACTGATGCCGGGATGAAATGGCCTTGACCGGCACCGCTTGCCCAATTTACCCTGTCGGTTCTGACAGGTGACATTGGGGAGAGTGCCGACGATGCCGACGATCCACAAGATATTTTTGTTAAAGCTACTCGTTGCGATGGTCTCGATTTGCGGTCTGCTGTTCGGCATCCACGCGATTCAAGCGGGCCGCATCCCCGACGCGCTGAAGCGCCAGGCCGAACGTGCAATTGATGCGAACAAGACCGACACGGCGGTGCATTACCTGCGGCAATATCTCGAATTTCG
>JANXNT010000618.1 GCA_025353985.1 Limnoglobus sp. | reverse complement strand
AACTGTATCTGCCAAATTACCTCGAAGACGAGCACTTGGTACGCATCGGCTTTATGAGTACTCAAGCCGCCTTCAATCTCGCCGAACAACTGGAATCCGCAGGGCTGCATTGTTCCAGCGATGGGGATTCGGACGTGGCTGTAATCACGAACGACGGCGAAGTTACGCAGCCTTGGCTGTCCGTGGGGGAGTGCGACGGACGCTGGGCGTGCTGGTGGAATGGCGCTTCGCCGGGCAAATGTATCGACTTCGATCCGCGCATGATACTTCGCTTGGCGGACAGCGTTTTCCCGACCGTTGCGAATGTCATTCGAGGCCTCCGCCTGGGTGGTGCGGATGTCCGGGAACGCATACGGAACACTGGGGATTCAGAGGATACATTGCTGGATTGTGCCCAAGACGGTGCCATGGTCGAAGTCGAGGTGGTCATGGACCCCGAAAGTGGACGACCCGGCGCGGTGTGGGGCCGTCGGTATCTCGCAAGACGGACCTCGATTGCGATCGATCAGGCACTGATTCGGAATCTCACCACCGCGATAATGAGTGCCGGTGCGGAAGTCTAATACACAGCGGTCATGCCGACGTTACGGGTCGCCACAACTCCCTCGCTAGCGCGTCGGGCTAACAAGATCGGGATTTAACGCTTTCGCGATGGCGTCGGCGTCGTACACGCAGCCGCCCCAGACGCCGCCACTCGCGTGTTGTAGCACGGCCCAGAGGCGTGTGTCGTCGGGTAGTGCGGGGTCGGGTTGCAAATCAGTGCGGGGTGCGCGGGTCGTGAGTTGGGCGTTGCCCCATTCGGTGCCATAGACGCCGGTGGCGTCGCCGACGAGGTTCACGCTGCCTTCGAGTGTTGTGCGGTCGATTACGATCTGAATCTGATCGCCATCTTGCAGCTTGCCGATCGGGCCACCGGCCAATGCTTCGGGCGAGACGTGGCCGATACACGCGCCGGTACTCACGCCGCTAAAACGCGCATCGGTGAGCACGGCGACTTGCTTGCCCCACTTCAAGTGCTTCAATGCCGATGTCACTTGGTACGTTTCTTCCATGCCGCTGCCGAGCGGACCGCGGCAACAGAGTACCAGCACATCGCCCGCCACCACCTTCTTTTCGCCTTGCCCTTTGAGTGCGGCAATCGCGGCTTTCTCGGTGGTAAACACCTTCGCGGGGCCGAGTTTGCGATACACGCCATCGACATCGACAACACTCGGATCGATCGCCGTGGACTTGATGACGCTGCCATCGGGGCAAAGGTTGCCGCGCGGGAAGGTGATCGTGCTCGTGAGGCCGCGCGACTTCGCCAGTGTCGGTGACATAATCACCGTGTCCGGGTCGATGCGGTCTCGCGTTTTCAGCAATTCCCGCAAGCGGCTACGGCGTTCGGACGTCTCCCACCAGTCGAGCACGGTGCCGAGCGTTTCGCCCGTGACGGTGAGTGCGTCGAGGTGCAATAACCCCAATTTTCGCAGGTGAAGCATGACTTCCGGTACACCACCCGCAAGGAAAACGCGAATCGTCGGGTGGCCAATCGGGCCGTTCGGCAGGGCATCGACGAGCCGCGGCACTTGCCGGTTGATTGCGGTCCAATCGTCGATGGTGGGCCGACCCACGCCACCGTGGAATGCGATCGCGGGGATGTGCAACAACAGGTTCGTACTGCCGCCGAACGCGGCGAACACCGCCATCGCGTTCTGCACCGCTTTGTCGGTCAGTATGTGCTTGTTTGTGAGCTTTTTTGCCGAAAGATTGACGAGCGCCTTGGCCGAACGCCTCGCTATATCGAGCCAGATCGGTTGCCCCGATGGCGCGAGTGCCGAGTGCGGCAACGACAAGCCGAGAGCCTCGCCGACGACCTGCGATGTGGCCGCCGTGCCGAGGAACTGGCAGCCACCGCCTGGGCTGGCGCATGCGTGGCAACCAGCTTCGGCGGCTTGCTCGAGAGTGATTTCGCCATTCGCGTAGCGTGCGCCGATCGTCTGCACTTTTCCCGTATCTTCCTCGCCCGCTTCCCCCGCCAACATCACGCCGCCCGGCACCAGCACCACGGGGTAATCTCGCTGGCTCGCGAGTGCCATCATCATCGCCGGTAAGCCTTTGTCGCACGTAGCCACACCGAGCACGCCCGTTCGCGTCGGTAACGAGCGCATGAGCCTTCGCAGCACCATGCTCGCATCGTTGCGGAACGGCAAACTGTCGAACATCCCGGCGGTGCCTTGCGTTCGGCCATCGCAAGGGTCGGTGACGGCCCCCGCAAATGGGATCGTTCGCAGCCGTTGAAATTCCTCCGCCGCCGCTTTTACCAACAAGCCGACTTCCCAATGCCCGCTGTGGAACCCGAGCGCAATCGGCGAACCATCCTCCGCCCGCATCCCGCCATGCGTGCTGAGAATTAAGAACTCCTTGCGGCCGAGGAGATGCGGTTGCAGCCCCATACCGACATTCTGCGTCCAGCCGAACAAATCCCCCGACGGCGCATGACGCAACAGATCGTCGGTGAGAGGCAACTGCCCGACCGGCCCCTTCACGGTGGAAACGAGTTCGTAAACGGCATCGTCCCGCGTTTCCACGAGGTCGGCAAACAGCGTCGGCATGGGAGTGTCTCAGAGGTGGGTGATATGGCTGAAGACGGCGTTTTCGTGTCCGTGTTTTGGTTTTTTATCCCAACGGGATTTCAGCCATTAGCCCTGGGTCGCGGCTTCCGCGCACCCAGGGAGTACCGCAATTTTAACAGAGGTACAGCGTACCCCAGGTGCGCGAAGCGCGACCTGGGGCTAATCGCTGTAATCCCCCCGGGATAAAAACCAAAACCGCGATGAATGTGCCGACTGATTTCAAAACGCGAAGTAATGCCGCGTCAGGAAGTCGGTGAGGGTGAACAGGAATAGCAGGAAGGTCCAGAAGATGCTTGCGGCGACGACGAGCCACGTGAGTTTGTCGGATTGCTTGAGGTCCATCGAGAACACGCCGACGACGGCGGTTTGCACGACGGCGATGCCGAGGCTCACCCACACTTTTAACGCGCCGAGTTCGAGGAAGCCGATCATCAGCGCCATCGCGGTCAGGCCCGCGAGTGCGAGGAAGATCATGGTCGCCGCCGCCGCCGAGGGCGGGCCGGCGTGTTCATGTTCGAAGACTGTCGGTTTCTGTGCAGACATGGTCGGACTCCGGCAGAGATTGTGTGATGGCTTACAGGTGTAAATGGTCGGCGGAATGGTGCCCGGCCATGTACAACAGCGGCAGCAGGAAGATCCAGACGACTTCGACGAAGTGCCAGTAAAGGCCGAGGACTTCGACGTAGACGTAGCGTTCTTGCGGGCGGAAGAAGCCGAGGTTCGCGAGCACCAGTTGCCACACGAGCAGGCCGATACCAGCGATCATGTGGACGACGTGCAGCCCCGTCATGCTGTAGTAAAACACGAAGAACAACCGTGCTCGGTCGAAGTCGACTTCCTTCAACTTCTCGGGGTGTTCCTTGTAGTACTTCTTTTCCTTCAACGCGTGTTCGAGTTTCTGCCCGAACAGGCTCACCGTCTTGTGTTGGTCCAGAACCGAATAGCTATCGTGATCGCTGACGATGGCGGTCTTCGTGCTGGGGACGAGTCCTTCTTCGAAGTCGACATAGTATTCGCGGGCCTTGAAGCCGAGGAACGCGGTGCCGAGCAGGATCGTCACGGCGAGCCACATTTTGAGACCGGGCTGGTTGCCGTTGTAAGCCGCGCGAATCGCCAGCGACATCGTGAAGCTACTCGTCAGTAGCAAGAACGAGTTGATGCCTGCGATCAGCGGGTTCAGTGCCGTACTCGCCGCTTCGAATTCGATCGGGTACCAGATGCGGTAACAGGTGTACGCGCAGATGACCCCGGCGAAGAAAAGCACTTCCGTCACCAGGAACAGCCACATGCCGAAACGCACGGAGGACTGTTGCTGGCGCAGGTTGTTGAAGTGGTGCGCGACGATCGGCGGATTACCTTCGGTCGCGTGTGCGGTGCTAGTGGCCACTCTTCGCTCCTTCTTTCCCGGTGTGCCCGTTCTCGTGAACGGTCTCTGGTCCGGTTTCCAGTGCATACCGGCTCGGCATCGAATACTCGTACGGGCCGTGCGTGACGATCGGCAGTTCTTCGAAGTTATGCATCGTCGGTGGGCTAGGCGTCTGCCATTCGAGGCCGGTCGCCTTCCACGGATTCGCCCCGGCGCGTCGGCCGAAGAACAGCGACGCCGTTAGGTAGAACAACGGCATCGCGTAGCCAATACCCTGGATGCTCGCACCCGCCGTCGACAGAATGTTCAACATCTGGAATTCGGGCGGATAGTACGGGTACCGTCGTGGCATCCCGTGGTAACCGGCCACGAACTGCGGCAGGAACGTCAAGCTGAAACCGACGAGCATCGTCACTGCTGCGAGTCGGCTCCAGAAATCCGAGTACATTCGCCCCGTCATCTTCGGCCACCAGAAGTGCAGGCCGGCTTGCCATGCGAACATCATCCCGCCAACCATCGTGAAGTGGAAGTGCGCAACGATGAAGTAGGTATCGTGCAAGTGAATATCGGTGCCCATCACGCCGAGGAACAAGCCCGTTAGCCCGCCGATGGTGAACAGCACGATGAACCCGATAACGAACAGCATCGGTGCCTGGAACGAGATCGAACCCTGATACAGCGTAGCCGTCCAGTTAAAGACTTTAATCGCACTCGGCACGGCCACGAGCATCGTGATGATGCTGAACACCATACCGAGGTAGATGCCTTGGCCGGACAGGAACATGTGGTGGCCCCAGACGAGGAAGCCGACGACGGCGATCCCGATCGTGCTCCACGCGACGGCCTTGTAACCGAAGATGTTCTTGCTGCTGAAGCAGGTAATGACTTCGTTGATGACACCCATACCGGGCAAAATCATGATGTACACGGCGGG
>JANXNT010000583.1 GCA_025353985.1 Limnoglobus sp. | reverse complement strand
ACCGCAGGCGAAATCAAACCGATCGCGAAGCACATCGTCGGCGACGAAAAGGATAAGCAAGTCGAGACGATTGCCTACGCGCTCAACGAAGGTGAAGTTAGCCAGATCTTCGAAACGCAACAGGGTTTCATGGTCATGAAGTTGCTGAAGAAGCTCCCCGCCGATGCGACGGTCAAGTTCGAGAACGTCAAGGAACGCCTCGAACGCGAGATGTTCGACATCAAACTCGCACAAGAAATCCCGAAGCAGTTCGCGAAACTGAACCTAGCCGCCACGCCACAAATCCTGCTCAACGGCCCGCCGACACTCTGGAAGTTCGAGCAATCGGCGAAGGAAAAAGCCGAAGACGCACTCCGCCTCCAACAGGCGATACAACCCGTCGGCGGCGTGGCCAAGTAAACGCAATCGGCGTGGCACCTGCCACGCCGATTAGTCGTTTTAATCCAACGTATACGGCGTGTTCGGGTCTTTCTCGTGGCGAAGTTCGTCGACGGAGTCTTGCTTCAGCCAGCCGGCGTAGAGGCGATTTGCACCGTTGAAGACGAGGCCATCCTTGTCGCCGATGTTCTTGTACGCGTGAACGACGCCAGCGGGTACGATCAGTGCGTAGGGCAGGTTTTCGCCCACTTCTTTCACTTCTTTTACACCGAATGTCGGGGACTCTTTGCGGGCATCCCACAGGTAGACGCGGAACGTCGAGGGACCGAAGAAGCAAAAATAATCGGCTTGGTCGATATGCTCGTGCGGCCCGCGACTGACGCCTGGTTTCGTCTGCGAAATGTACGCCATCACCGGGTGGAAATTCGGGTCGATGAGGTCGTTGCGAAACAATTCGACGAGCCAACCGCGGGCGTCGTTGAAGAATTTCAGCGGGATCCACTTGATGTCGTGGATGACGCTCGGCTCGCAGAATTTCGGCAGTGCGACGTTCATCGGTTGCGTTCCTTTCGTGTTACTCGAACAGATTCGGGCCGGGCCCCTTAATCTTCTTTTTCGCGAGTTCCGGCGGTGCGACTTCTTGTATCGGTACCACTTTTCGCGGTCGTGGCGTCGCCGTTTTCGCGGGCGTTTTCGGTGGCCGCATCTCGAGGTTCGCCAGCACTTCCTCCGCACGCTGCAACACGGGCGATGGCACCCCTGCCAAGCGTGCGACGTGGATGCCGTAACTTTTGCCCGCGTTACCCGGTGAGATTTTATGCAGGAACACGACATCGTTTTCGAGTTCGCGCACCTCCACGTTGTAGTTGCGTAACTGTGGCAATGTCTCCGAAAGTTTCGCGAGTTCGTGATAGTGCGTGGCAAATAACGCGCGGCAGCCGACCACCGAATGCAGGTATTCCGTCATTGCCCACGCCAACGAGACGCCATCGTACGTGCTCGTTCCGCGGCCAATTTCGTCGAGGATCACGAGGCTTTGCGGCGTCGAATTATTCAGAATGTTCGCCGCTTCGGTCATCTCCACCATAAACGTCGATTGCCCGCGGCTCAATTCATCGCTCGCCCCGACGCGGGTAAAGATGCGATCCGTGATGCCGATCGTTGCCGATTTCGCGGGAACGAAACTGCCGATGTGCGCGAGCAATGTCAGGATTGCAACTTGCCGAATGAACGTCGATTTGCCGGACATGTTCGGCCCCGTAATGAGCCAAAACATGCCGTCGCTGACGCTGAACGTGACGTCGTTGGGGACGAAGGTGCCGGGGGGCAAAAGCTGATCGAGCACGGGGTGGCGACCTTCGCGTATCGCCATCACCGGTTCGTTGACGATCGTTGGCCGGATGTAATTTCGCGATGCCGCGAGTTCGGCTAACCCCGCGAGGAAGTCGAGCGATGCAAGTGTATCCGCCGTCGCT
>JANXNT010000575.1 GCA_025353985.1 Limnoglobus sp. | reverse complement strand
GGCTGAAGAACATGGGCGATTGGATGATCTCCAAGAAACGCTACTGGGGGTTATCGCTGCCGATTTGGGTCGATGAAAACGATCCGACCGACTTCGAAGTGATCGGCAGCCGCGAGGAATTGCAGGCACGCGCCATCAGCGGATGGACCGAGTTCGATGGCCACACGCCGCACCGTCCGTGGGTCGATGAAATCGTCATTCGCAACCCGCGCACCGGCAATCGCATGTTCCGCGTGCCCGATGTCGGCAACCCGTGGCTGGATGCGGGCATCGTCGCGTTCAGCACCATGAAGTACACGACCGACCGCGAATATTGGGAGAAATGGTACCCCGCCGACTTCATCACCGAAAGCTTCCCCGGCCAATTCCGCAACTGGTTTTACGCCCTGCTCGCGCTATCGACGATGATGGGCGACGGGCGACCGCCGTTCAAAACCTTGCTCGGTTTCGCGACGGCCGTCGATCAATACGGCAAGCCGATGCACAAGAGCGACGGCAACTCGATCGAGTTCAACAAGGCGGCCGATGAGGGTGGCGAACTCCGCGACCCGACGGGCAAGATGATCCCGTACGGGCCGATCGGCGCGGACGTGATGCGCTGGATGTATTGCCGCCACAACCCCGCCGCGAACCTGCCATTCGGCCCCGTACCTGCGAACGAAGTCCGTGGCCGCTTCCACATTAAACTCTGGAATTGCTACAGCTTCTTCGTGAATTACGCCATCGCCGACGGCTACGACCCGACTGCCAAGCCGGTGTCAGTGGCGGACCGCCCGGACATCGATCGCTGGATCCTTTCGGACTTGCAAGAACTGATCCGCACGAGCCGCGAATCGTTCGAGCGTTACGACCTGATGACGATGGCGATCGCGACCGAAGAGTTCGTCGATGCTAAGCTCAGCAACTGGTACGTGCGGCGAAACCGCGACCGCTTCTGGAGCAAGAACGCCGACCTCAGCGCCGCCGGTTTGCAAGACAAACTCGCGGCATACCAGACGATGCACACGGTGCTATCGACGCTCGCGCAACTGATCGCGCCGAGCGTGCCATTTCTTGCGGAAGTGATCTGGAAGAACCTCAACTCCGCGAGTGAAAGCGTTCACCTTTGCGATTACCCGACGGTAAACGAAACGCTCGTCGATGCGACATTATCCGACGACACGCAAGCGTTGCTGGCGTTGATTACCCTCGGTGGCGCGGCACGGAATGCGGCGAAGCAGAAGGTGCGGCAACCGCTCGCGGAGTTGTGCATTTACTCCGATGTCGAAGCCGTGCGGCGAGCAGCGACGCGATTCGTCGAGCAGATCGCGGACGAGTTGAACGTGAAACGCGTGCGCGTGGTTCACGAAAAGCCACTGACCGCATCGGCGAAGATCAACATGAAAACCGCCGGTGCAAAGCTCGGTGCGAAGAAGAAAGAAGTCGAGCAGGCGATCCGCGAAGCGAACGTCGACGAGTTGGCATTAAAGCTCCGCACCGGGCCTTTGGAACTTGCGGGGGTCGCACTGGAATCGGCGGATATCCTTGTGGAATATATCGCAGCCGAGGGTTGGGCGGGTGCCGTTGATCGCGGGACGCAGGTCTCGCTCGATGCCCGCATCACACCCGAACTGCGTGCCGAGGGGCTGAGCCGCGACGTGATTCGCACGGTGCAAGACGCCCGCAAAACGGCGGGGTTGAACCTCGCGGACAAAATCGCGTTGCACCTACAGACACCATCGAGCGATCTCTCGCAAGCAATCCTCACGCATCGCGAAGCGATCTCCGCCGCCGTGCAAGCGACCGAGTGGAGCGAAGCGCCACTCGCACACACAACGACCGCAAAAGTCGACGGCCAGGATTTGACGATTTCACTGCAACGCGTCGTGTGAGTTTCTCCAGGAAAGGGGAAAATATGTTCCTTCGAATGATGATCGTGATGTCCGCCACAATCGCTCTGCAAGCAAATGCGGCCGACGGATTGAAACCCAAGATCGCGGCCGATCGCGTTTTGTTCCTCGGCAACAGTATCACGTGGCACCCGGCTGCGGAGAAAATCGGCTGGACGACCGAATGGGGAATGGCCGCGAGCGCGAAGGAAAAGGATTACGTCCATCTCGTAGCCAGTGGCCTCGCCGACTTGACGGGCAAGAAGCCGGAAATCCAGGCGGTGAATATCGCGGACTTCGAACGCGGCCTGAGCAGTTACGACATCGAAGTGAAGCTGAAGAAATCGTTCGATTTCCAACCAACGTTGGTCGTCGTGGCGATCGGCGAAAACGTTGCAGTACTGAAAACTGACGAGGCCAAAACGCAGTTTCAAACGAGTTTCGCGAAACTGCTTACGGCGATTCATTCGCACGGTAAGCCGACGTTGGTAGTCCGAAGCTGTTTCTGGGCAGACACGGCAAAAGACGGCATCATGCGCGAGGCATGTGTGGCGGCAGGCGGAATTTTTGTCGACATCGGCGAGTTGGGAAAAGACAAAACGAACTTCGCCAGTTCGGAGCGGAAATTCAGTCACGATGGTGTCGGCGGGCATCCGGGCGATAAGGGAATGAAGGGCATTGCGGATGCGATTTTGAAAGCCGTCAAGCCATGATTCGAAGGCTGAACTCGCTACTACCCAGGTAGCGAGTCACGGTGGTTAATCCAAATTACTTGTTCTTGAGCGAGTCGCGGATTTCGGCGAGCAGTTTCTCCGATGTCGTCGGCTGGGCAGGTAACGCGGCCGGTTTCTTGTTCATGGTGTTCATCAATTTCACGACGAGAAATAGACACGCGCCGATAATGACGAAATTAATCAGCGACTGAACCACGTTGCCGACACCCAACTTCGCATCACCGTACAGAGTCGGTGCATAACTCGAGAAATCGATCCCGCCAGTCAACACACCGACGATTGGCATGAAGACGTCTTTGACGATCGACTCGACGACTTTACCGAAGGCGGCCCCGATCACGACGCCGACGGCCAGATCGACGACGTTCCCGCGCATGATGAACGCTTTGAATTCCGTAGCAAGACTCATGACATGACTCCAACAACCAAAATATACGCCAATACGAACCCTCGTACGGACGATGTACGAGTGACTGGAACGGATAGCGAATGTGGTTGAGCGGGAAGTTTATTCAACATTTCGCAAAACTGCAATGGCGACCCATCACGGTGCGTGTTTTGCGTATATCGTCCCGGCCGCAGCCCGCGTCAAGCGATCCCGAACGGCGGCCCACTCGGGCTTATCGGGCGGCATTTCGACGACGAGGAAATCGTACCCTTCACGGTCTAACTCGTGCAGAATTGCGTACAGCGATTCCGCATACTTCGCAGGTATGCCGGAGACGTTAATACACGCCACACGCAACCCTCGCTCGCGCAGTTCCGACTGAAGGCGTTGCACTTCGGCCTTGCCATTCGCCAAAACGAGCGGCGTGTGCGGCGCGTAGTGTCGTTCCATCTGCCCCGGCGAACGACTTCGTCCCTCATTAGTCGGGGACTGTGAAATTTCGCCGATGACCGCTTCGAGCATCGCAAGCGAAATCAAGCCGGGCCGTAACAGCCGTGGCTTGGCTTCCGATAGGTCGAGCACCGTCGACTCGATCCCGCCACGGCACGGGCCGCCGTCGAGGATTGCGGCGATTCGGCCATCGAGTGCGTTCCACACATGTTCGGCGCGAGTCGGCGAGAGTTCCATCGAACGATTGGCGCTCGGTGCGGCAATCGGCACACCAGCTACGCGGATCAGTGCTCGTGCGATGATATTATCCGGGCAGCGTACGCCGACGGTTTCGCCACCGGCAGTCACGATGTCCGGGATGCGCGGATTCCGTGGCAGAACGAGCGTCAGTGGGCCGGGCCAAAAATGTTCCGCGAGTTTTGCCGCGACTTCAGGCCACGTGGCGGTTACCATTTGCACAGAATCGACGTCGGCAATGTGAACGATAACGGGGTTCGTACTCGGGCGGCCTTTCGCGATGAAGATTTTCGCCACGGCGTCGGCATCGAGCGCATTCGCACCCAGCCCGTATACCGTTTCCGTCGGGAACGCAACGAGTTCGCCCCCCGCGAGCAAGCTCGCCGCCTGTCGGATCGTCTCCGCGTTCGGATCATCCGGGTTTAAGTTCCATACGGGTGTCGCAGGCATTGCACGATTTTCGGTAAGGTGACGCGCGGTGCTCTTACAATAGATACTGCAATACGTTTCCAGCTGGCAGAAGGAAGAACAATGCCGCCCCCACGCAGTACGATGGTCCTCCCCGCAACGACGAGCGAACAACGCCGCATCGCAGGGGAGAACTACGACCGCGCCCGCGAGGTGTTAGCGTCCGGCAGCCACGATTACGCCATTTCGCTTCTCCTCACCTGTTGTCGCATCGACCCCGCCAACTTCAGTTTTCGCCAGACTTTACGCCGTGCCCAAAAAGAAAAGTATGGCAACAACCTTCGCGGTAGTCGTTTTGCGTTCCTGACGACGCCACGGTTCAAAGCCCGCATGATGGCGGCAAAACGGTCCGGCGATTTCATCCGAGTGTTGGAATACGGCGAGCAAGTTCTATCGCGAAATCCGTGGGATGTCGGTAGCCAAATGCACATGGCCGATGCATTCGACTCGCTCGGTTTGACCGACCTCGCCATCTTCAGTTTGGATCAAGCCCGGCAAAAGTTTCCGAAAGATGCCACGCTGAATCGGGCGCTCGCCCGGCAATTCGAGAAACGCGGCGACTTTCAGAAAGCGATCGCGCTCTGGCAACTCGTCCGCGATGCCAACCCGACCGATGTCGAAGCCGCACATAAAGCCAAAGATCTCGCCGCTAGCGAAACGATCGCACGCGGGCAATACGATGGCGTGGCCTCGGGGTCGAAAGCCTCGCCGATTTTGGAGAAACTCGAACAGCAAGCGTACGAACGCACCGACAAAGTCAGCCGCGAAACGCTCGCCATTTTGAAGCGAATCGAGGCGGACCCGACCGAGCCAGTGTTATACATCCAACTGTCGGCCGCGTTCCGCAAGATTGGGCAAGACGATCGTGCGAAGGCCGCATTGCTCCAAGGATTGGGGCCGACCGGCAACCACCACACGCTTCAACTCGAGATGCAAGAACTGGACTTACTGCCGTTCCGCAAGAACCTCGAACGCACCGAATCTAAGCTAAAAGCGTTTCGCGAGAAGCCAAAATCGGAAGACGTCGACGACGAAGAACCGACGCACGACGATCTCGTGAAGCAACGCTCGAAGCTCGTGAAAGAGATCAATGCGAGAGAGATTACCATCTACCGGACTCGTGCGGATCGTTCCCCGACAGACCTCGCCGCCCGCTTCGAACTCGGTACGCGGCTGTTGAATGCAAACCTCATCGATGAAGCGATTGCCGAACTGCAACACGCCCGCCGCGACGATAAGTTAAAGGGCAAAGCCGCAATGTACCTCGGCCTCGGTTTCCGCCGCCGCAACAACTGGCGACTGGCGCAACGCAACTTCGAAGAAGCCCTGCAATTACTGTCAACGAGCGATGAATCGTCCCGCAAGGAAGTCCTATTTCAACTCGCAACCGGCTCTGCGGAACAGGGTGAGTATCAGCGTGCGCTCGACCTCGGCCACGAACTGGCAAACCTCGATTTCGCCTTCCGTGGCATCAGCAAGTTGCTCGACGAATGGCACGAGAAAATGCCCCGCGGATGACGTTTATCCAAATTCCCGTTAGCCCGAAGCGCTAGCGAGGGACGTTCATCTTCCGCGATTGCGGGTCGTGCTGAGTCTTCGAAGCACGATGGTTCGCACGCCTGGAATGTT
>JANXNT010000401.1 GCA_025353985.1 Limnoglobus sp. | reverse complement strand
ATCGTCATGTACGAAGGCGCGCCGAATCATCCGCAGGAAGATCGCTTCTGGGACATCATCGAAAAGTATCGCGTCACGATTCTTTACACGGCACCCACCGCGATTCGTGCGTTCATCAAATGGGGCGATCACTGGCCGAAGAAGCACGATCTGACATCGCTGCGGTTACTCGGCAGCGTCGGCGAGCCGATCAACCCCGAAGCGTGGATGTGGTATCACGAAGTTATCGGTGGCGGCCGTTGCCCCATCGTCGATACGTGGTGGCAAACCGAAACCGGTAGCATCATGATCGCGCCGTTACCCGGTGCGATCGCCGCAAAGCCGGGCAGCGCAACGAAGCCGTTGCCGGGGATTTTCGCGGAAGTCGTCGATAAAGAAGGTAACGCGGTGCCTGCGAACGCGGGCGGGTTCCTCGTCGTAAAGCGACCGTGGCCGAGTATGATGCGGACAATTTACGGCGACGACGAACGCTATAAGGCGACGTACTGGAGCAACTATCCGGGCGTGTACTTCACCGCCGACGGCGCGCGTTGCGACGACGATGGCTACATCTGGGTGATGGGCCGCGTCGATGATGTACTGAACGTCAGCGGGCACCGCCTCAGCACGATGGAAGTCGAAAGCGCCCTCGCGAATCACCCAAGTGTCGCCGAAGCCGCCGTCGTGGGCAAACCCGACGACCTCAAAGGCGAAGCGATCGCCTGCTTCGTAACGCTCAAGCAAGGCATCGAAGCCACGGATTCGCTAAAGATCGATTTGAAGGCGCACGTCGTGAAGGAAATCGGTGCGCTCGCTCGCCCCGACGACATTAAATTCACGGAGTCTCTGCCCAAAACGCGCAGCGGTAAGATCATGCGACGGCTCCTCCGCGACATTGCGGGCGGCAAAACCTCCGTGCAAGATACCTCGACTCTCGAAGATTACAGCGTGCTTGCGAAACTCCGCGAAGACGACGAATAATTCGCTTCCCTCGCTATCGCGTCGTGTTAACGATAGAGTCGATCCCGTTAGCCCGACGCGCTAGCGAGGGACTATCGTTTGCATCCCTCGCTAACAATACAGTACATCCTGTTAGCCCGACGCGCTAGCGAGGGATTAAAATCTCGACATCTGCCTCTCCCGAAAAGGTTCACAAATGGCTCGTCACATTTTCGCGATACTCGCGCTGCTCATTGCGTCGGCACCGGCGTTTGCGCAGAAAGAGTTTGGCTTCGACAACGGGAAAGGTTCCGGGCAGCCGTACTTGAAACCCGAGGAAACGGTTGCGAAGTTCAAGGTGCCGCCCGAGTTCGAGGTGAAACTGTTTGCGGGCGAACCGATGATGACGAACCCGATCGCGTTCACGATCGATGAGCGGGGTCGCATCTGGGTCGTCGAAAGTTTCGAGTATCCGAAGCGCACGCCGAAGGGTCAGAAACCGCGAGATCGCATCGTCATTCTCGAAGACACCGACGGCGATGGCGTGGCCGATAAACGCACGGTGTTCGCGGAAGGCAAAGACTTTCCTGAGAGTTTCGACATGGCGAGCGGTATCGAAGTCGGCCACGGCGGGGTCTACCTCGGCGCGCCGCCTTACCTCTGGTACATCGAAAACAAAGACGACAAGCCGGGCAAGTTCGAGATCCTCGCGAAAGGCTTCGGCAGCCAGGACACGCACGAAACGCTGAACACATTCCAGTGGGGGCCGGACGGCTGGCTCTACGGTTTGCACGGTATTTTCAGCCAAAGTAACGTGAAAGTCGGCAACGAACCCGAGATCAAGATGAACGCCGCCGTCTGGCGGTTGCACCCGAAGACGAAGAAATTTGAGATCTTCAGCGAAGGCACCAGCAACCCGTGGGGCATGGACTGGCGCAACACCGATGGGCAGTTTATCCTCGCGAGTTGCGTGATCCCGCACCTGTACCACATGGTG
>JANXNT010000383.1 GCA_025353985.1 Limnoglobus sp. | reverse complement strand
CCAGAGGACCGCACTGAGGAATACCCGATTGTCGGCAGAGCGTCCGGGATCGGAGGATTTACCCGGCAACATCTGTTCGATTCGGGCAAACTGCTCGTCGGTCAATTCGAAACGTCGCATCGCAAACCCCTCCATGGACTCGCTTTGTAACATTTCAGCCGGATTCGCAAAAGACGAATGTCAACAGAGCCTACTTCCGCTGTCAAAAAAAATGATACAATCATCGCGAATACGAACAAAGCGATCGCTATTCTCGAAAAGAACGATAGTGTTGTAGCCAAAAGCATGATGGTGGACTTGAAAGGGATTTAGCGTGCCAGATTCGACATAGAAAATGGGCGCAAGATCACGTCGACCAACTTCGTAGTTTGTTACAGCAGTAACTACCTGAAATTGCATATTCCGCTTGCGAGTCGTTCATTCGACTCGTAGGCGTTCATCATTTCGCCAGTCTCAGGTGAATTCGATTCGTTACCACGTTTGAACCACAAAAAAAGCCCCGCGACGATTGTCGCGGGGCTTTCGTTTTGGCTTCGGCTTACGTCAGGTTCATTCCTAACAGGAACTCGAGATTGGACTTCGACTTTTTCGCCCGGTTCAGCAGCAATTCCATCGCTTCGGTCGGGTGCATGTCGGCCAGCACGCGGCGGAGCATCGTGATCTTTTGCAGTTCCTCGGGGTGCAGCAACAGGTCTTCCTTCCGCGTTCCGCTGCGGTTGACGTCGATCGACGGATAGATCCGCTTCTCGACGAGCCGTCGGTCGAGGTGGAGTTCCATGTTGCCGGTGCCCTTGAACTCTTCAAAAATCACGTCGTCCATGCGGCTGCCGGTCTCGATCAGTGCGGTGGCGATGATCGTGAGGGAGCCACCTTCTTCGACGTTGCGAGCGGCACCGAAGAAGCGTTTCGGCTTCTGCATCGCGTTGCTATCGAGACCGCCGGAGAGGAGCTTGCCGCCGCCGGGGGCTTCGGTGTTGTGAGCACGGGCCAGACGAGTGATGCTGTCGAGCAAGATGACGACATCCCGCTTCAGCTCGATCATCCGCTTGGCCTTTTCCAGAACGACTTCCGCCACGTGAATATGTTCTTCGGGCGGTTCGTCGAACGTGCTGGCGACGACCTCGGCGTTGGTGCCGTGCACCAGCCGCTGCATCTCCGTCACCTCCTCCGGCCGCTCGTCCACCAGCAGCACGAAGACGTACGCCTCGGGGTGGTTGTGGATGATGGCGTTCGCCATCTTCGCGAGCAGGATCGTCTTCCCGGTGCGGGGCGGGGCGACGATCAGCCCGCGCTGGCCCTTGCCCACCGGCGTGACCAGATCGACGATCCGCATGGAGATTTCGTCGGGCGTGGTCTCCAGGTGGAGCCGCGCGTTCGGGTGCAGCGGGGTCAGA
>JANXNT010000350.1 GCA_025353985.1 Limnoglobus sp. | reverse complement strand
CCGACACTCGCGAGCAACTCGGCTTCGGCGATCGTAGCGCACTTGTGTTTCGTCACGCCCGCTACGAGTTGCATCTTCGCAATCTCGGCGGTTTTGTGCGTTTTCACGTGCGGTCGAAGTCGCTCTGTGCCGCCCGCCATCGCGATGACGGCAGCGATATTTTCGCGAATGAGCGCGGGGTAAAACACGAGTGCCGGGGTGAAGACACTCGCTTCGTCGATGAGCTTATAGGCGGGGTGCATGTTACTTCTTCTCGGGGGTGGCGAGTTTCTTGGCGAACTCGCGGACGGACTCTTCCAGGAGCCGCGCTTTGGCGACGATGTCTTCGATTTGCAAAATCGTTTTCGCGCCCTCTTCGGTCGTGCCTTCGGTCGCCTGCAAGAGGGTGTTGAGTGCTGCGTAGGCGGGTTCGAAGCTGTTCAATAATCGTCGCATTCCGAGCGAGTCGCGTTTGCGAACGAAGACTTCGATCATTGCCTTCACGGTGGCGAGGCCCACCCGAAACTCCTCGACGGTTTTCGCCGCTTGCCACGTTTTCAAGGTGTCGCGACTCTTGCGATGCTCGTCGTCTTTCGGCGTCCATTCGGCAAGGAGTTTCTCGCGCGTGTCCTTCAGATCTTGCTGTTCCGGCACGAGGTTAATGAGTTGATCGTATGCCTCCAGTGCCTCGGGGACATCCCCGCGATTCAGCAAATCCTTAATGCGAGCGGCAAGTTCTTTCGCGCGAAATTCCTTCTCCAGTTTCGCGGGGTCGGCCGATGCCAACGCGCGTTCTTTCAACTGCTCGATCCGCTCGCCGAGCGTCTTCTGGCCGCGCCGTACGATGATGAGCTGCGCTTCGCAACGGTCGAGGATTTTCTTGAATGCCTCATCCCCGGCGAGGGGCCGTTCGCGTAGTTGTTTGACTTCTTCCGTCAGGCTTTTTTCGTTTGGGTCGGCCCGCGATAAGCCATCTTCAGCGCGGCTGAGTGCGTCGCGATTCTTGCCGCCATCGATGAGCGCGTTCATCGCCGAAAACAATGCCACCTGTGCCGCCACGAGTTCTGACACCCGGCCGCGAACGGCGTTGACTTCGTTCGCATACAGTGCGCGATCTTCTTCCTCTTGCTTCACTTCAAACTTGAGTACGATCGGTTCGTCGGACAGCACCGGTATCGGAAATTGTTGCGAACGGCCCGCCCCAACGGAGATCGAAATACACGCGACATTCGTGAATGTGCGTGCCGATTTGTAGACGCCATCGCGCATCGCGAAAATGTCGTCGCCCGCCGGTTGTGCCGCGAAATCGAGGTCAGTCCCTGCGACGGAAAGCAGCGAACCACGCGGGTGCGGCGAGCCATCCGGCCCAACGAGCCGCAGCTGCACGTGTGTTTCCTTCGTGGGCAACTTGATGCAACGCAGCCCCACGCGACGCCGCGCATTCCGGCCCAAGACATCCAGCCCGAACGCATCGCGCCACCGCGTGAGTATGACGCACTTGCACGCGCCATCTTGCACCGGCGAAATCGCCTTTAGCAGCGTATACGGGAACGGCACGCCGGTACGAAACGTCGCCACGGGGGCACGCGCATCGGCTTTCGGGTCGGTCGGTTTGCGTTCGTCGCGAATGACCGTCACCGCAAAGATGTCGCCCATTTTCACGTAGTTCGCCATCGGTGCGACAGTGTGCCCACGCAAAGTGACCATCACGTTTTCGGGTTCGGCAGCAATCGGTTCGACGGTACCCACGGGGCCGAAATCGGGTTCGAGTAATATCAGTGCCACGCGGCTGAGCATCTCGCTGGATCGCGTCGTTTGTTTGCGCGGCAACGGCGAGGCGATCCCGCAGAAGCCGTCGTACTGTTTCGCTTCGAGTTGGAACGCGCCGTCGCGGTAGTCGATTTTGAGGATGTGCGTTTTGACGCCGTTGAGTTCCCGCGTGGCGCTCGGGTCGAGTGCGGCCCAACCGCGTTCGGCGTAGGCTTTCCACAGCGGGTTGGCCGGATCGCTCGGTGCGGCGATGTCGACGATTTCGATCTCCCCCGCCGCGCCGTGCGTGCTTTGCAATGCGGCCCGAATCTCTTTACCGAGTTGTTCGCGGAACGCACCGGAGAACACGGGGTGCCGCGACAAATGCAACGCCACGCGCCAGCGATACGGCTCTTTCGCCTCTGGGTCGAGCAATTTTGCGGCATTACCCGGCTGAGCGATCGCAATTGCGGTCAGAAAATAAATCGAAAGAATCGCGAATGCGTGACGGATCATAGCAGTTCCTTCGCGTCGAGTTTGCTAACCTAATGTTACCACAGTGTACCGCGCCGACGACCACTTCACCCAGCGGCCCGGAGACACTCCCGAGACGCCACCATGATGAACCCGAAGATGATGAAGCCGGCGCAGAGTTACCAAGTCGCCTTCGAAGTGTCGATCCGCGCCCCGCGCGACCGGGTCTGGACGGCGCTAACGGAGGAAACCAACAACTGGTGGCCGAAAGATTTTTTCTCGGCAGAGAACCCTGCCGGCTTCGTAATTGAAGGCCAACTCGGCGGCCGCGTTTACGAAGCCTGGAACGGCGGCGGCGGCGTGCTGTGGGGCACCGTCGTCGTCTGGTCGCCGGGTTACCGGATGACGTGGGCGTGCGAAATGTACCCCGACTGGACCGGCCCCGGGCGCTCGTTCGTCACCTTCGACCTCGAAGAACGCGGCGTCGAAACGATCGTGAAAGTGCAAGACTCCGGCTTGTGCATCAACGCGAATCAGGCCGCAAACAGCCTCGGCAGCGGCTGGCAGCGCCTCATCGGCACACACTTCAAAAGCTACGTCGAAGCCGCCATGTGGTCCGCACCCGCCAACTTCAACACCGGCCAACTCTCCGGCCGCTACAACGACGGCAGCATCACCCCGCCCCCCGGCTTCATGGGGTGAAAGCGTTGACCCTGTCTGTTTTTTGGAATAATATAAAGCCATAGTTACTCTCCCTTGACATAGGGTTCTGGTCTATGGCGTTTCTCAGATATCCCGGCCTCTCGATTGTTTTCCTCTTCACTTTCGTGCTCGTTCTTGCCGTGCCGGCATCGGTGCGGGCTGAGGACTTGACAGATGTCCGAGGTGTCATCACACGACAGTGTCTTTCCTGCCATGGGGAGGATGCTGAAAAGGGCGCGTTGCGTCTCGATCAACTGTCCTCGGACTTGTCGAAGGACGATGCTTATCGGCACTGGTTGCGGGCGTTCGATCGTGTCGAGAACGGCGAGATGCCGCCGAAGGAGTTCGGGAAACTGCCGGAGGCGGATCGCAAGCTTTTTCTGGCGTCGTTGAAGAGGCCGTTAATCCAGGCGGAATTGGCTCGTACCGTCGGGTCGGTTCGGCGGTTGAACCGGGTCGAATACGAGACGACGCTGCGCGATCTTATGAGTTTGCCGAGTCTTCGTGTCAAAGAGACATTGCCCGAAGACGGCCGGCAGCACGGCTTCGACAAAGTGGCCGGGGCACTGGACATATCGCCGATTCACATGGCCAAGTATCTCAAGGCTGCGGATTTCGCATTGCACCAAGCTATCAACGTGCCATCCGAGGCCGTTAAGTCTAAGGTCTGGCGGGAGGCAGCGGCGAAACAGAACTCTGCGCGGGCTGCCATCGCGGTCCACAGCGCCGTGCCTATGAACGGTCGTAACATTGCGTCGGGGTTGAAGACCCACATCGCCGGCAACCCTAGGGACGACTACGGTAACACCTATCGCGGTGCGACCTTCGAGGGCGAGGCAGAATCCGTGGCCGTTCTGACCGGTGTGACGGCACCCCACCTCCCGGACGGGTTACAGATCGACCGGTGGAATGTGCCGACGGCCGGGACGTATACCGTGCGGTTCTCACTGTGGGGACTGCGTTGGTCGCGGACCAAGGCCGAAACGGCCGTCCGGAATGACATCCGCCGGTACATGGCTTTCGGCGCACCGTACACACTCGACGCGGCGACTAAGCGGTGGTCGGGGACGCCGGTAGCGGAAACCCTGGAACTCGTTGGGCGAGAGAACACACAGTTTTACGGGGATACCGAGGCGGTCCACGTCATCCGCGCGTCGGTGAAGGGGACGCCGATCGTCTACTTCGATGCGTTGTCTTTGAAGCCGAAAACTCACGAATTCAAAGTCTATCTGAACCCCGGCGACCGGATCTCGTTTCATGCGATGACGCTGTCGGCCTCCAGTGCATCCAACTACGTCAGCCAGGAGGGGGTCCGCAGTTACGAGGGGCCGGGCATCGCCTACGACTGGTTCGAGGTCGAAGGACCGGTGGACAACCAGTGGCCGCCCGAAAGCCGGAGCCAACTCTTCGGTAGCAAGCCGATAGCCCAGTGGAATGAGAAGCCCAAAGCCGGAACTGTAACGCAACTCGGGACGGACGCCGTGTCGCTCTTGACGATGTTCGCCGAACGTGCGTTCCGACGCCCCGTTGAACGGTCGGAAATTGACCCTTACATCCAACTCGTCGAGCAACAATGGGCGCGAGGCCAATCGCTGCAAGAGGCCTTACTCGCGGGCTATCAGGCGCTGCTCTGCTCGCCCGATTTCCTCTTCGTCGGTCTCGAAGGGGAAGGACGCGATGGCAAGGACAAAACCGCATACGCCCTTGCCTCCCGCCTCTCGTATTTCATCTGGAACTCCATGCCCGACACGACCCTTAGTGCCCTGGCAGCCAACGGCACGTTGCACGAGCCGGCGATCTTGAAAGCTCAACTGGAACGGTTGCTCGGCGATCCGCGATCCGAGCGTTTCATCGAGCATTTCCTGGGTGAATGGTTGGACATGAAGAAGCTCGACTTCACCACGCCCGACCCGCAACTCTACCCCGAATTCGATCCCTGGCTGCGCGACTCGATGCTGGCCGAGACGCGGCAGACGTTCCGCAAGCTGCTCGTGGAGAACCGTGGCGTTAGCCAACTGATCGAATCCGATACCATCTTGATCAACCAGCGATTGGCAGAACAGTATGACATCCGCGGAGTCAACGGCTCGGAGTTCCGCCCGGTGAAGGTGGACAAGGCCATGCACCGTGGCGGCTTTTTGACCCACGCATCGGTGTTGCGTGTGACCGCGAATGGCACTTCGACGTCACCGGTATTACGGGGCGTGTGGGTCGCCGAACGGATGCTCGGCATCGAGCGCACTCCCCCGCCACCGAACATTCCTGCTGTCGAGCCGGACGCCACCGGGGCGGTGACGATCCGGCAGATGATCGAGAAACATCGTGCCGATCTGATCTGTGCATCGTGCCATGCCCGCATGGATCCGTACGGCTTGGCCCTTGAGAATTACGACGTGATCGGCGGTTGGCGCGACCGTTATCGGCTGTCCGGCCCGCCGAAGAAAATCGCCCAAGGAAAGGAGATGGTTGAGGAGCCATCCCTTAATGTCGTCAACGGGATCTTCACCCCTTACCGGGCCAAAATCCGACTCGGCTCCAAAGTCGATTCCACCGGCGAGCTTGACGATGGGCGGAAGTTCAACGACGTGGCCGGTCTGCAGGCACTACTAATTCATGACGAGGACCGGCTCGCACGGAATCTCCTGCGTCAATTGTCGATTTACGCCACGGGGGCAGGTAATCGCTTCTCAGATCGCGACGCGATTGAGGCCGCGCTGACTCGCACCCGGACCAGCGGCCATGGCATCCGATCGTTGCTGCACGAAGTCGTACAAAGTGAAGCATTTCGTCGCACGAATCCGGCGAGCGGGGGACGTTAGTGATTCTGCTGCGCGTTTAACACTTAACTGCCAATTGCGATATTCAACGATTCCTTATTCGGAGCATTGCCATGGAACTTTCCCGCCGAACGTTTCTCCGTGCCTCGGGTGTTTCCCTGTCGCTTCCATTGCTGGAAGCGATGACGCCTGCCATGGGGGCAGAATCGCCCACTGCGAAAACCGATGAAACACCCCGACGGATGGTCGCTGTTTGCACCAATCTCGGTGTGCTCGAACGACACTTCGTCCCCAAAAAGGCTGGGGCGGGCTACGAGCTGACGCCGTACCTACAGCCGCTGAGTGACGTCCGCGACCAAGTCACCGTCGTCTCCGGAAGCTCGCACCCGGATGTCACCGGTGGTCACTCGGCCGAGGCCGCATTCCTCACTGCCGCGCCACATCCTGGGGCGGCATCGTTCCGGAATACGATCTCGCTCGACCAGTACGCCGCGGAGCGTATCGGCATGCGGACGCGCTTCTCATCGCTTTCCCTAGTCGTCGCGCAGAACGGAAATCAATCGCTGTCGTTCACATCCGATGGCGTCATGCTCCCTGCCGAACGCAGTCCGGCCCAAGTCTTCCGCACACTCTTCGTCGAAGGGGACAAGGCGACCGTCGAACGCCAAGTCGAGCAATTGCGTGTCGGCCGTAGCATCCTCGACACAGTCGGCGAGCGGGCCAAGTCGTTGCAAAAATCGCTGGGCAGCGCGGATCGCGGCCGGCTCGACCAGTATTTCTCATCCGTTCGCGAAGTGGAGCGTCGCCTACAGACCGCTCAGGAGTGGGAGAAAAAGCCGAAGCCCAAAGTCGATGCGCAGCCGCCGCGCGATGGCGAACATCTCCTGGAAAGGCTCGGGGCGATGTACGACTTGATCCGCCTCGCCTTGACCACGGATTCCACCCGGATCGTCACGTTGATGATCCGCCTGGACGGTTTCGGGGCACAGGTTCCCGGTGTCTCCGATGAGAGCCACGGTCTGTCCCACCACGTCGGTCGGGCCGACAAACTGGACCAACTTCGCAACCTCGAACTCGCCCAGTTCGTCGAGCTGGC
>JANXNT010000321.1 GCA_025353985.1 Limnoglobus sp. | reverse complement strand
AACTTCACGCGATCCTGTGCCGCCTGCTCCCGCATCCACTGCCGTTACGCTCACTGACAATCGCCCCACCGAGCCGCGCACAACGCCCGTTGGAGATGATCGGAGTGTAAGACATTTTGCAGACATCCACCGAACGCACGGCAGACACGGTAAAAGAAGTCGACTCTTTTCCCGAATTCCGTGCGTTCTGTGTATTTGAGCGTTCGCGAATTGTTATCATCCGTGGATAACCGTCCCACACCTGTTATCGGTTCGATCATGATCCTGTTCGGATACGTCTTGGCCATTCTCGTGGCGTTGCCGGTGTTGTTCATCTTGACATCGTGGGTGTTCCCGAGCGTCATCCGCATGACGGGTTGGGTGGTACTGCGCGTCGTCTACCGGTATCGCGTTTACAACACGGAAAATATCCCCAAAGATGGCCCCGCGATCATCGTTTGCAACCACACGTGCTATATCGATTGGCTCGTGATGTGGGTGGCCAGCCCGCGCCGCGTGAACTACCTGATGTGGGCGGGGTATTATCGCAATCCGCTCTTGCGCATCTTCTTGTTCTCGGTGCGCGATCGTTGCGTGAAGATCGAGAATCGCGAACAAACGCCACACGCGATTGCGGCCGCGCTCGCCGCCGTGACTGAGGCGCTCAACCGCGGCGAAGTCGTGTTGCTCTACCCCGAAGGGCGGCTATCGCGGAATGGGCAGATGCTACCGTTCGGCCGCGGCATCGAGCGTATCGTCCGCAAGGCGAATCGCCCCGTGCCGGTGATTCCCGCTTGTGCGCAAGGGCTGTGGGGCGGTTTCTTCAGCCACAAGGGTGGGAAAATCATGCGGCGGTTCCCGCGAGATTTTCGTCGCCCCGTCTCGATCTGGTTCGGCAAACCGATGACGGGCGTGCCGAAAACGGCTGCGATTCGTGCCGCCGTCGTCGAAGCCCAAGCCGATCTCGCGATTCGCGAAAGCGACGAAGTCGTGCTGGTGCCACGCTGGTTTGCACGCACCGCTGGGCAGTGGCGCAACCTGTTTCGCCCTGCGTTCGTCGATGTTTCCACTGGCAC
>JANXNT010000319.1 GCA_025353985.1 Limnoglobus sp. | reverse complement strand
CGCAGGCCGGACCCGTAGAGCAGTTGGGCGATGAGTTTGTAGGTGCCATCGAGTTGGCGGTGTACGAGTTGTACTTCGAGCTTGGTCAATACCACCGGTAGGCGTTTCGTCCGGTGGGCACGGATGACGCCAGCGATAATTCCCGGATCGACTTCGAGGACGCATTTGTAGAGGAAGAGAATCGCGGAGAAGGCTTGATTCTGCGTACTCGCACTGACGTGGCCTTCGACGGCGAGATGCGTGAGGAAGGCGTTGATTTCCGGGGCGGCCATCTCTTGGGGATGACGTTTGTTGTGGAAGAGGATGAAGCGTTTGGCCCAATCGTGGTAACAATCTTCGGTACGAATCGAGTAATGGCGGACGCGGCAGGCCGCACGGAGCCGGTCGAGCAATTTCGGTTGCGGTTGGGTTGTCTGTGTGGGGAGGTTAGCGACCATGTGTGGAATCGTAATTGTGTCGCAAGCGCGTGTCAAACAAATTGTGTGTGGAATTCGAGACTTCCCACGGACGGTCGTCCGTGGGCTTTGGGTTGGTCGCGCCTATACGATTTCGCGAAGTCAATAAGTTTGCGTTTAATTGACGTAAGTCGACTTTTGCACACTGTCACGGACGTACCCAAAAGTGCGCCGAAATGACACAGAAAGGGCGCGCACGGTCGATCTTGGTGCCATATTGGTACCCATTCGGTGGATTTTTGGTCTGATCTGGTCGGTACTTGCGCCGAGTGTCGAATTGATGGCTGTCGCCATAACTCGCGATAGGAAAGCAGGATGCGGCAAAAACACGGCGAACGCATCCGCAATTTGCGATCAAAAATTGGTATTTTGAGACGAAAAAACACCCGAAAACATGGATTTTGTGCGTTTGCAATTCGGACTTACGTCGATTATGAGAGTCGAAAAAGCGCTTTATGAGATCGGAATGGCCGCGTCTTCCAATTGCTCGTGGGTGAGGCATTCGACTACGGCACGGGGGTACGTGGTCTCGAAGCCGTGGCCGGTGCGTTGCCATTCTTCGAGCGTGACGGGAGCCACCGTGCAAGCGTCGGACGGTTCGTAACTGCTGAGGCGACGCTGGAGCTTGTGGATGCCGAAACCGAGCGGTTTGACGACGAACGGGAAGAAGCGATAGTCGGTGAGTTGGCCCGTACTCGGGCTGGTTGCGAACAAGCTGACACCGGCGGCAATCAAGCGGGGCGACACCTGGTATTCGTGCGGTTCGAGGTCGAGTTCTTCCTTCAGTTCACGCTCCAACGCCTGTTCGGGCGACTCGCCTTTTTCGATCATTCCGCCTGGCAAACGCGGCGATTCATCGTCCGGACTCAGCGTGAACAGCACCGCATCGACTTCGCCATTTACCGAACGCAACGGGATGATCGCATGGGCAATCCGCCGCACGCGATGCGCCTCGGAGTGCGCGGGAAACGAAGCCATGAGTGACACCCTATTGGAATGGATCGTGTCACTATACGACCCAGAGCCTAAAAGCTGCGTGCCAACGTGGCGAAGTAGTTGAGGTCGTTGCGTTTGAAGCCAGGGCCGGGGTCGCTGTCGTAACGGCTTTGCATCCCAAGGCGAATCGCGGTGCCCGTCACCGGATCGACGATGATTTCGTAGGCCGCACGTGCCCGAACGCGGAACTGGGCAAAGTTGTCGATTCGCGGGTAATAATCGAGCGTCGAGACGATCGATTGGCGATCCGAGAACCTGTGTTTCAGGTCGTAGCCAAAGACCATTTCCGGCACCCAACGGTCGGCAGGCCCACCGATTTCGCGGACCGCACCGGCACCCGCCCGCAGCTTAAATAGCGTAATATCGTCGTTGACCACGATGTAACCCGCACCCGCGTAAATGCCGATGCGGAACCGGTACGAACGCAGTTCGTCGTATTCGATGTTCGTAGAACCGAACAACGTCCATGGGCTGCCCGCGAACAGGATTTCATCGCGGGCGTTCAGGATCGCGACATTTTGGATCGTCTTATTCTGTTGGTTGCCGAGCGTGTACAGGAAATCGGTGTGGAACAGGTTGCGTTCGACGTTGCGGTCGGCATTCAAGCCAAGGCGAAGGTTGAACAGATCGGTGTTACCGCTCGCGCCGTTCAACCCCGCTTCGACGCTACCCTTCCAGATTTTCTTGGCCGGTTTGGCCTCTTCGGGGAACAGATCGCCACCGAGAACGGGCAACGGGGCCGCCGGAGCGGAGAAAATAGCATCGCTTTTGAAAGACTGATCCGGGGCGGCACCGAATATACTGGGCGGCGCTTGGGCCTGAACGGGCAAGCTGAACCAAAACAGACCGGCTAACAGCATGAAGCGAGGGCAGCGCATCATCGAATTTCTCAAAAATAGTGGCGATAAGCAAAAAATTGCTCAAGTTTGGGACGCGTATTGCCGGGCCGTCCCCGAAATGCAAGAGCAAGCTCCGGCGGATCGCGTTTCCGACACATTGGCTAAAAGGTGTCCAATCGCGGTAAAAATTGCAATTCCGCTTGTTAAACAACGACTTGTGCACGATGATCGGGTGGCGCGGAAGCAAATGCGAGCGATTTTTCACGAACGATTTCTCGTGGACAGTCACAATTCTCTAACTGGTTTGACAACCGAAACTTGAGCGAAAATTGACGCTTCGGAAGAAAATTCCGAATTATCGCTTGACTTAGTATGGTGGACAAGAATATCCTTTCTGTAGAGATGTCACGGATTGGCAAGGCCCACTTTCTGATTTTGACGCAAATCTCTCGGGTGAAGACCCGTAGCTAACTGGCACGATGTTTGCAAAGGCTTTTCCTGCCGAAGCGAACAAATGTCGGGAAGCAGATCGAAGCCCCGCCAAAACTTCGAAAAATCTGAAAAACTGTGTGCTACTGATATTGCGCCCGATCTTCGGGTGCGATAAACTTCGCCACAGTAAGGTTCGCCCTCGGAACCAGACATACAAGCGGTAACTATCCCACTATTCGGTCGTTCCGAAAACGGTGAGCGTTCCGCAAGAGTTTCTTTTGACAGATGCACTACAAGGAGGTTCCGTCATGCTCGTTCTCACCCGTAAAGTTGGCGAAAAACTCGTCATCGGTAACTCGATCCGCATCAGCGTGGTGTCGATCGGCCCCGGTCGCGTCAAGTTGGGGATCGAAGCCCCTGCCGATGTCACCATCGACCGCGAAGAAATCCACGAACGCAAGCAGTTCGAAGACACTGGCGTCACCGCCACCGTCACGGCTGCACCCGCATTGCACAACCGCATCGCCGATCAACTGCCACAAACGGTGATCGACCTGCCAATGGGCAAGTCCAATTTCCGTACGAAACCACGCTAACCTGGTAATAGTCGGAAGTCGAACGACGCAAAACCCCGCACAAGCCAGCAACATATTGCGGCCGACGCGGGGTTTCCGTTTTTTGTGACATTGCTCTAGCCAGAACGCAGCGACCGGGTTATGCGGCGAGAACTATCGGAAGAAAATTCGACTTTACGCACCCGACCCAGGCAGGGAGTTGCCAATGACGGTACGACATCGGTTTCGCGCACGCTGGCTGATTGGAGCACTTGCGGGGGGGGTCGTGGCAACGGCCGCAGCGCAGTCGCCGCCGCTATTGCCCTTACCGCCGATTCCCGCACCCACATCCGCGCCGGCGGTCCCGGAGATCATTCCCGTTTCGGCAGTCAGCCCCGCGATTCCGCAAGTGCCTGCCATACCCTCGATACCGGCACCCGTTGCCGTCGCACCCGCGATACCAGCGCCTGTTGCCGTGTCTCCAGTGTTGCCGACACCTCCGGCCATACCGGCGCTGCCTCCCGTGATTATCGCAGCACCGGCCGTACCCGCATTACCACCGGTCCCCGCACCCGCGAAACCGGTGGCGTTGCCGATGCTCGAAGTGAGCGATCTGCCACCACTCGTATTACCCGACCCGAAGCCGCCAGCAAAGTTGCCCGCGCCGATTGCTGTGGTACCGGCCCCGCTCGTGTTGCCGCCATCGACGGGGCAAGTCGATGTGCCATCGAAGGTTCCGGTGATCGTTCTTTCGCAACCGAAGCCCGTACTCGAAACGCCGAAATTGGTCGTGCCAGTTATCGTCGCGAAGCCAGTCGTCAAAGTCGAGCCAGTTGCGGAAGCGCCGGTTGTCCCGAAAGCGATTCGGGTTACGAAAGTCGAGCCAGAAACCGATGCGCCCGTCGTGGCGAAAGTGCCGACGATGCCGCCCGCGACGCTACCCGTTGCACCGATGACCGAGGCGAAGGCGTCGATTCTCGAAGCGAAAATGAGCGCCAACTCCGTCGATGCACTCGCATCGTTCCAGATGTCGCTCACCGAAATGAAAGTGGCATACGCCAAGGTGTTCGATTATTCAGGCCACTTCGTACGGCAAGAACGCGTTCGCGGTAAACTGATGCCCGAGCAGACGGCCGAGCTTCGCGTGAAGGCGAAACCACGCAGTATCGCGATGAAGTTTATCGGGCCTAAAGAACTCCTCGGTCACGAGTTGGTCTACGTCACGGGTCGTCATGCCGAGATGATTCGCGTACGTCCGGCGGGGAATTTCGATGCGAAAGCGTTCCAGACGGTGAACCCGACCGACCCACGAGCCATGGTCGACACGCGGCACCCGATCACGGAAATCGGTATTGGGGCGGCCATCGATCACCTCGAAAAAATGACCACGATCGAACGGCGATTGCGCAACCCGATGTCGGTATCGATGGCCGATTTCAACTTCGTGAAGCGACCAGTGATTCGCTACGAAATCTTCACCGAACGCCCCCACGCCCTGCGTTACGCCTACCGTACGGTCGTGTATGTCGATAAGGAAACGAAACTGCCCGTACGCATCGAAGCGTACGATCAGCCCACCGTGAACGGGGCCGTTGGCGGCGAACTGCTCGAAGCCCACAGCTTCGTGAACCTCAAGTTCAACCAAGGAATCGGCGAAGTGCCATTCGAGAAGTAACCGCGAAAACGATCCACCGGGACGGCCCGGTGGACTACCGCCCTTCGCCGCTATTTAGCGGCTTTTGATTCGTAACTCAATTGCCGTTGAATTTGGCCCACGAGCCGCTCCGCGAGTTCGGGGTACCGTTGCTCGATGGCCTTCGCGGCCGCAGTATGGGACGGGAAGACCAACCCAGATTTCCTCGCGTGATCGACAATCGCCTTACACCTTTCACCGTCATCGTCCATTCGGACCCATACGGAACCACGGATCACATTTCCGCTCAGCGAGAGGTCCGACAGGGGGACGGTTGGATCCCATGCCAAAATGAGGCCGTCGATGACCATGAACACGTGCTGTTGCTCGTCGTCCGACGCGAACTCGAGCATCTTGTTGTCCGAACTCATAGCGATACCTCGGGATGATTCATGAATGAACGGCCAAGAACCGACAATGATCGACTACGGGGTGGCCCCAAGTGACGTGAAGTT
>JANXNT010000297.1 GCA_025353985.1 Limnoglobus sp. | reverse complement strand
TCGGTATGCCCGTCGCCTTGCGGATGCGTCCCGCGATCGGGATCATGAAGCCCGGCCCCCACGGAATCTTTGAAATATCCGGCGTGATGAACCCCTGGCTAACATCAAGCATATCGAGGCCAGCCGCCTTCAATCGCGTCACCAACTCGATCGTTTCTTCGACGGTGACGCCACCTTCGAGCCAGTCGGTGACCGACAGCCGTGCGGTGAGTGGGAAGCGTTCGGGCCAGACTTGGCGTACGGCTTTGAACGTTTCCATCATGAACCGGATGCGGTTCTCGAAACTGCCACCGTAATTGTCGATACGTTGGTTCGCAAGCGGTGAATAAAACTCGTGCGCGAGGTAGCCGTGGGCGAAGTGCAGTTCGAGCCACTCGAACCCGGCCGCCAGCGATCGCTTCGCCGAATCGACGAAAGCGTCTCGAATTCGAGCAATATCCGCCACGGTCATCGGTTGCGGTACTTTCGTCAGGCCGCCGCCGAATGCGACGGCCGACGGTGCGATTGTCTCCCAGCCCCCTTCGCCCGTTGCGATGTGTCGATCGCCTTCCCACGGTTTGGTTGCACTCGCTTTACGGCCCGCGTGTGCGATCTGGATACCCGCAACGGCCCCTTGCGACTTCATGAACCGTGCGATGCGGGCGAACGGCTCGACGTGCTCATCGAGATAAATCCCGCTATCTGCCCCGCTAATGCGACCTTCGGGCGTGACCGCCGTCGCCTCGACGATCACCAGCCCCGCCCCGCCCACTGCCCGCGAGCCGAGGTGGACGAGGTGCCAATCGTTCGGGAAGCCATTCTCCGACGAATATTGGCACATCGGCGACACCGCAATGCGGTTCCGGAGTGTGACATCTTTTAAGCGAAACGGGTCGAACAAGCTCGCCATCTGCATTTCCTCGGTGTGCGTTCGTGAACACTCAACGGAATACTAGGCGAGCCACGAGGTGTTACAACAAAAATGACCGTGGCCCGGTTCGGGTTGAACCCGAATCAGGCCACGGCCATTAGACGAATGCGGTTGCCGGTTTAGTGCCGGAACAGGAACTCGCGGGTGTTGATGAGTGCCCAGAGGATGTCTTCCCAGGCTTTGCGTTTGTCGGTGCCTTTCGCGATGTGGGCGAGCGCGACTTTCTTTTCGTCTTCGAATGGCGAGCGTGCGAGGGCGGCGAAGTAGAGGCCGTCGAGGATCTCGATGTCGGTCTTTTTGGCCGCGATCAGCGTACCGAGGCGGTTGTTCGGGTTGCGCACTTTCTCGTTCACGGTCGGCCCGTTGATGAGTTGCAATGCCTGCCCGAGGTTGCCGTCACTTTCGCGTTCGCATTCGCAAGCGAGTTCACGTGCCGGTTGGCCAAACGCCTTCAGGAACGGGTGATTGACTTCGCCATCGACGAGTTGCGTCGCGCGGGTTCCGGTCGGCAGTCCGGCATACTTCTCCGGCACCGCCGTCACATCGCAGAGTGCGTCGAGCAGTTGCTCGGCCGTCAACAACTTCGTCACGGCGTGCGAGAAGTACTTCGCGTCTTCTTTATTCGTATCGTTCGGCACGGCCGACAGCTGATACGTTCGCGAAGTCATGATCGTGCGGATCAGGTGACGCATATCGAACTTCTTCGCGGCGAAATCTTTCGCGAGTGCTTCGAGTAAATCGTCGTTGCTCGACGGGTTCGAGTCGCGGAAGTCATCGACGGGGTCGACAATCCCTTTACCCATCACGTGGAACCAAACGCGGTTGGCGACGGATTTCGCAAAGAACGGATTGCCCGGCGAGGTCAACCAGTCGGCGAGGGCATCGCGGCGGTCGTCCCCCGGCTTCACGTCGGCATCGCCGACACCGATGTAGCGTGGCTTCATCTGCTTGCCGGTGCGGGGTTGCGTTACTTCGCCATCGCGGGAAATGTACACGACTTCGGCACCATTCACGGGTGGGTTCGGCTTGCCGTTCGCACTCGGGTCGGGCTTTTGTTTCACACGGGCAAACCAAGCCGCGAAGCCGTAGTAATCGTCTTGCGTCCAGCGTTCGAACGGGTGGTTGTGGCACTTCGCACACTGCATTCGCACGCCCATGAACAACTGCGCGGTCCCCTCGGCGAGCGACATCGGATCTTTCGCGATGCGGTAATAGTTCGCGGCCGGGTTGTTGAACGTGTTGCCATTTGCGGTGAGTAATTCGCGAACGATGCCATCGATCGGGGCGTTGTCCGCGATGCGGCTACGTAGCCATTCGTGGAAGGCGTACGAGCCTTTTACTTGAATCGTCTTGCGGCTCGAACGCAGCACGTCGGCCCACTTGAGCGCCCAGAAATCGGCGAACTCGGGCTGTGCCAGCAGGTGATCGATTAGCGCGGTCCGCTTCGTCGGCGAAGCATCAGCGAGGAACGTTTTCGCTTCCTTGTCGGTTGGCATTCGGCCAATCGAATCGAGGTACGCACGGCGAACGTACTCGTAATCGGTCGCCAAATCCGATGGCAGAATCGTCATCAGTTTCAGCTTGTTGAACACGTGCGTGTCGACGTAGTTCGCCTCGGCGATGTTCGGCCATGCGAACCCTTCTCGCGGTTCGAGGAACGTCAGTCGTACCGAAACGAGTTCTTCGAGGTAGCGGCTGAGGATCGCGACTTCGCCCGCCCGTTTGAATTCGACGAGTCCGTTCGGGTTCACGTCGGCGGTGGCGGGGTCACTACTGCTGAAGTTCGTCAGGCGGGTGACGTCGCGAATTTTGCCGTCGCTGAAAGTCGCGACGACGGAGAGTTGTTGCCACTTCGCGGGTGCGAGTTGCACGCGATTGCCCGGCAGCACTTCGACTTTCTTGACGGTCGGCAGCGTACTCGGGTCGTCGTGCATTCCTTCGCCGAGCCAGCCTGCCAACATCTTGGCAGGAATACTCGATGCACC
>JANXNT010000233.1 GCA_025353985.1 Limnoglobus sp. | reverse complement strand
ATGTTCGCATGAAAGTCGCAGACGGTACGGGACTGGCGCAAGCGATGGCCGCACACCCGAAAGTCTTCGACGAACTCGTCATTAGCATGATCCGCGCGGGGCAAGAAGGCGGCTTCCTCGAAGACGTGCTAAAGCGCGTGGCCGTGTTCGTCGAACACCAGGAAGACCTCAAAGCGAAGGTGATCGGGGCACTCGCATACCCAGCGTTCCTGTTGCTCGCGGGGTTGTTCGTGCTGAACGTGCTGGTGATCTTCTTCGTGCCGAAGTTCGAGCCGATTTTCGAGAAACTCAAAGCCAAGGGCGAACTGCCGTTACTGACGACGGCGCTGATCTGGTCGAGCCATCAATTGCAATCGTGGGTGGGCGTCGTGTTGGTGATTGTGGTCGTTGGCGCGATTGCGACGTTGGTCTGGTGGTCGCGCGGTCCGGGGCGGTATACTGCGGATGCCCTCCGACTCCAGTTGCCGTTGTTCGGCAGTGTCTTTCTCGCGCTTTCGTTGTCTCGGTTTACGCGAATCCTCGGCACGATGCTGCACAACGGCATCCCGATTCTGAAGGCGCTGAACATCGCCAAAGATTCCACGGGGAACAAAGTTCTTGCCGAAGCGATCGAGCGATCCGCCGAGAACGTGACGAGCGGGCAGAAACTCGCCGACCCACTACGGCGTTGCAAGTACTTTCCGCACGATGTCGTCGAAATGATCGCAGTCGGCGAGGAAGCCAACAGCCTGGAGAAGGTACTCATCGACATCGCCGATAGTTTGGAAAAACGAACCGCTCGCAACCTCGAGCTAATGGTGAAACTTCTCGAACCGCTGATGTTGTTAGTGATGGCCGTCGTCGTCTTATTGGTGGTCGCCGGATTGCTCCTGCCCGTGTTCAAGATGGGTTCCGCCGTGGGTGGTGCCGACTCGTAAGATTCAGCCCAGGGGTACGACGAAACGTCTAACCCTGGGCTAAAAGATCGAACCCCGTTGGGGTAAATACATACGGAATTCTTACCCCAACTGGGTTGCATCGGATAGCCCAGGGTTAGACGTTATACGTCGTACCCCTGGGAGAGAGAGGGGTAAAGAGCACACGGCTCTCATAATTTATTAACTCGCTCCCTGCCTAATGTTACGGTAGAATTCCTTCACACTCTAACGGAGGTTTGCCAATGATCGTTTCTCCTGCCCGCCGCTCCCATTCGCGTCGCTCGGCGTTCACACTTCTTGAAGTACTCGTCGTCGTCGCCATCATCGTGGTGCTGGCGTCGGTGTCGAGCATTTACGTGTTCAAGTTCTTCGACGACTCGAAGAAAGACAAAGCCCTGATGGACATGCAGGCGTTGAACACGGCCTACCAGTCTTACAAGTTGAAGACTGATGAAGACCTCTCGGATATCTCGCAACTCGCGCCGTACATGACTCAAGGTACGTCGGCCCTCAGCGACCC
>JANXNT010000220.1 GCA_025353985.1 Limnoglobus sp. | reverse complement strand
GGCGAGCCGCGTGATCGGCACTCCGGTACCAGCTAGGAACGTCGATACGAGTAGCGCCGTGCCGTCGCCTTCGAGCGTCGGGCTGGTCGCGAGGATGACTTCGCGAACGCCGCCCTTCCGCACGCGCTGCAATAGTTCGGTCAGCGTCAGCTTTTCGGGGCCGATATTATCGAGCGGGGCGAGCCGCCCACCAAGCACGTGATAGACGCCGCGATAGTTGCCCGAGCGTTCGAACAAGCCGACATCGCGAGTCGTTTCCACAACGCAGATCATACCCGCATCGCGGCGGCGATCCGAACAAATCTCGCAGCGTTCGCCTTCGCACAAATGATGGCACTCGCCGCACGGGTGGACCCGCTCCACGACGGCCTGCAACGATGCCGCCAGCGTACTGGCTACGGAGCGGTCGCCGACGAGCAGAAAGTGCGCGATGCGTTCCGCCGTTTTCGGCCCGACACCGGGCAGCTTGCCGAGTTCTTCGAGTAATGTCGAAATCGCGTTCCCGTTCTCCGACACGCAATCGCCTCCCTTTTCAGCCTAAACCGAGTCCGCCGAGCATATTGGCTGGCAGACCGACGTTGGTTGCCATCTTCGCGGTTTCTTCGGCAACGAGTTCTTTCGACTTGGTCAACGCCTGATTCGTCGCGGCGGCGATCAGGTCTTCGAGCATTTCGCGGTCGTTGAGTGCCATCGCTTCGGGGCTGATCGTCACATTTTGGACTTCCATTCGCCCGTTGACGCGAACCGTCACGTAGCCCGCACCGGCCTTGCCTTCGGCGGAAACCTTCTCGATTGTGGCTTGCAGCTTCAGGATTTCCTCCTGAATTTTGCCTTTATTGCCCATCAACTTCATCATCGCGCCGAGTTCGTTGAACATGCGTTACTCCAGTTCGTCTTCGTCGAGTACGGTTAGCGGTTCGGGGAGCGGTTCCTGCCAGTCGTCGGCCACGATCGGCGTGTGCGGATTGTAGCCGTTCTCGATGTTCACGAACTGCGCACCGAGGACATCGAACGCCGCTTTGAACATCGGTAAATCTTTAATATCCTTGGCTCGCGTTGAGGGCGTCGCTTTCGAAACGTCGCGTAGGGCCTGCGGCGAACCGATGAGTTGCTCGATGCGAATCGCCCAATCCTGGCCCGTCAATCGCTTGAGCACTTTCCGCAGTGCATCGCTCGTAGTTTCGCCCGACACGTTCTGGTAAGCAGAACTATAGTCCGGCGCAAACGGGATTACCAGAGCATTTGGCCCAGAAATTGCTACATTTTTGGCTAACACCAATGATCGCGCCTTCGTCGGCCCCATTTCTTGCAAGATCAACGGCCAGACTTCCGCCAAGTTACTCGCATCGATAACCGGGAACGGCACACCGTCAGTTTCCGGGGCCGCTATCGGTTTTTTTTTTGGAACATCGACCGCTGGCGTCGGGTTCGTAGTCGTCGGCGCGGGCTTTGTAGCGGCAACCGGGCGAGGTGCGGGGGCGGGCGTACCACCGCTCGCAATCAGTGTCGTCAACTGCGATAGCGAGACGAGATCTTCGAGCCGACTGAGGCGAATCACCGCCATTTCCAGCAGAATTTGCGTGAACGAACTGCCGCGCATTTTCATCTTGGTCGTCGTCCAGATGTCCAGCCCCGCCAGAATCGTATCGAGGTTCGTGCCCTTCGCGTGCCGCTTCAGCTTCTCCCGATACGCCGACGTGCCCGGCAGTTCGCTGAAGTCATTTCCCGCCGACAATACGAGCATCAGGCCACGCCAGTATTCGATGAGTTGGTCGAGCAATTCGCCGAGTTGCAGCCCGCGTTCGGCAAAGTCCGTGATGCTCGACAACGCCTTCGGAGAATCGCCGGTGAGGATCGCTTCGGCAAGTTCGGTCACACGATCTTCACCCGCAGTGCCGAAAAGGCTGTGAACTTTTTCGCTCGTGAGGTCGCCATCGCTGAACGCGAGAAGTTGATCGAGCAGCGATTGCGAATCGCGCATCGATCCGGCCGCACGGCGTGCGATCATGTGCAGCGATTCATCGTCCGCTTTCAGCCCCTCTTTCGCAACGATCTTTTGCAGTGCCTCGAAGATCTTTTGCGTGCGCACTTGCGCGAAGTCGAAGCGTTGGCACCGCGACAGGATCGTAATCGGGATCTTGTGAATTTCCGTCGTGGCAAAGATGAACTTAACGTGTGGCGGCGGTTCTTCGAGCGTCTTCAGGAGTGCGTTGAACGCGCCCGTCGTCAGCATGTGGACTTCGTCGATGATGTAAATTTTGAATCGCGCGCGGGTCGGCCGGAAGCCGACGTTACTGCGTAGGTCGCGAATTTCGTCGACTTTGTTGTTGCTCGCACCGTCGATTTCGAGCACGTCGACATCGTCGCCGGTGGCGATCGACTTGCAAATATCGCAGACATCGCAAGGCGTCGGCGTCGGCCCTTTCACGCAGTTCATCGCCTTCGCCAAAATCCGCGCACACGATGTTTTGCCCACCCCACGCGCACCGGTGAACAAGTACGCATGGGCGACACGCCCCGAATTCAGCGCGTTCGTGAGAGCCTGCGCAACGTGTTCCTGCCCGATGAGTTCGATGAGTTGTTGAGGCCGATAGCGACGCGCAACGACGGTATAACTCGCGGACGGCGCGACCGGTGTTGCGACCGTGACAGATTCGACCGGTTTGCTCTTGGCCATCGGGTTGCATCTCGTGCGTCGCGGTAACGTGCGAAGCCATCGTACGCAGCCCGACGCGAACATTCTAGCGGTTCGGCGATAGGCGGAACCGTACGAACCCGGTGGCACGATGTCCGAATCCCGCGTTGACCGATGCGCGCGCTTGCGTTATGAATCCACATTCGATCATGGCGTGACGAGGGCTTACCTTGCGACGGAAATCGGTACTTCTGACCATCGGGCTGATCCTACTCATCGTCGGTGCGGCGTCTGGCACGCTGATACTTTTGCTGAAGGGCGAGCCGGAATTTTACACGTCGCAAGCCGACGAACCCTCGGCATGGGAACGTGGCGAACTCGCCTCGGCGCTGCTGACGCGCGTGCAAGATCTCAAGAACGATATTCGATCCAAACCCGAGTGGGGCACCTCGTTTCGGGCGAACGATCTCAACAGTTTCTTTCGCGAAAACCTCAGCGATGGCGACGGATATGCGACGTTGTTGCCGTCGGGGTTTCACTCGCCGCGTGTGTCGATTGATGGCGACCGCATTAAGCTCGGAATGCGCTACGGCAACGGCTATTGGAGTTCGATTGTCTGGCTCGAAATGCGTGCGTGGTTGGTCAAAGAGGATACGAACGTGATCGCGCTCGAGCTTTGCGGAATGCGTGCAGGAAATTTGTCGATCGGCTGCCAGACGATGCTCGATTCGCTCTCCGAAGCGGCACACGATTCCAACGTCGATGTCACGTGGTACCGCAACGGTTCGAACCCCGTCGGCCTGTTTCGCTTCTACGCGGATCAACTCCGCCCCACGACGCAAATCCATACGCTAAAAATCGCCGAAGGCACCATCACCGTGGCCGGGCGAACGAAGCTAGAAAACTCCACAGTCGGCGGCCCCGGCACAAACCCCATCGGCGAGTGAATGCGAATTCATCGCTGATTATTTTGTTTCGCCGCGGTCGCATGAAACACCATTACGTCTGGCATAGCCAAATCTCGTCCTCGTGGAAGAAGTAGATACCCAGCTTGCCGGGGATAAGCGAGAAGATCGCGTCACTCCTGCCCGCCGCCAGCGCCGCACCCGCTGCGGGCACCACTCGTGGGACGTCGAAGAACTGGTAAAACAGTCCATCTCCTCGGACGACTTCGGGCAATTCGGTCACCCGGCGGCATGTACGGCGATCGAGGTCGCTGTGAAGCTTATGTGAGTTCCGGCCGATTCTACGGGGACGTCGGACGAGCATCTCGACCCACCGCTCCCGCTTTGCCGGGGCGATGAAGGCTGCCGCGAACCCGGCCACATGCCGAAGCCAGTCCGCCTCGTCGGCAACCGGACACGCCTCCAGGAGTTGCCACTTCGACGGTTCTTCCATCGCAGCCCCTCGGTCCCTAACCGTTGTTTATCCCAAACCCTGCACAGGATGGGCTATTGAATTTGAATCCACTGATGAGATACTACTGCCCTATTAAACATCGTGTCAAGAATGAACTTCCATTCCGCGTTTAGCCGCGCCGCGTAGGCTCTGCGTAGCGAAGCGCGGTGCGGAAGGGGAGACACGGCCGATTCTGCTGAGTCTCCGGTTTGGAAACAGCCACACAATTGCCGTTCTGTATCGCCGTCGCCGCAGTTCGCACTACTTTGGAATGAGAGGTACGTTTCGCCCGATTCTACCCGATTGCGAGACTTTGAATGTCCGTTCCTGCTGCGGCGTCACCGCTCGTTCACCTGTTGCGTGCGTTCGGGTGGAACCTCGGCAAAGTCGTTCCTACGCAAGCCGAATTGCAGACGCTCAAAGCCGCCAGTGTGACCGATCCGACGGTGCAGCGGTATGCGGTGTGGCGGCGGAGTTTGTTGCTGGTGGCACTCGTGCCGACGTTACTGGCGTTCGTGTTGGCGGGCATCGACACTTTCGAAAGCGGCTTCGGCGAATTGACGAAACTCGGCATCGGGCTAGAGATCGCGTGGCTGGTGGCGGCGGCGGGTTTGACCATCGCGTGCCTGGCCGGTGTCCTTTCCTGGAAGCGGCCCGGCAGAATGTCCCGCCTGTTGGCGGCCGCGTGGGCGATCGCGTTCCTGTTGCCGTTCGTGTATGCCTTGCTACCAGCGAACGCGATTTATCACGTCCACGACATCGTCGCGACATTGCCCGTTGTCAAATCGCCCACCTCCGCAGCGAAAGCCAAACCCGCCAAAGCGGCGATGCCCGATGATGACGACGAAGAGCCCGACGACGAAGCCGAACTGGCCGCAACCATCGATCCGGTTCAGCTCGAAAAGTTGCAGGCGATGGAGGAACTCGCGGTCGAGTTCGTGCTTTCCGGCAGTGGCTATTTGTTGCTGCTGCCCGCCGTCATGTCGCTGATTCCCGGTGCGGTGAACGGCTGTTTGCGGATCAAAGCGCTACTCCCTGCCGCACAACTGCCTGGCTGGTTGCTCGTCTGTGCGGCACCGGCGTTCTTGCTGTTCTGGATGGTCATCCTCGTGCTTGCGAATCATGCCGCCCGCAGCCCGTTGCTCGTCTTCGGCGTGTTGCTGTGGGCCGGCGCACCGATCTGGTATTCGCTTTGGGGCAAGGTATTCGTGCAATCGCAGATCGGCGCGAGCGAGGCCGCCCGTATCGGTCGCGTCAAAAAGCTCGTGCTGTTCACGACGCTGACGGGCATCGGCTTGCTGCTCGCGTTTATGCTGACATCGAAGGTCGCCGGGCTGAATATCGTCGGGTTCGAGCGGGGCAAAGCGGTATCGACGAAGATCGCCGAACTCAGCGACACCGACGATGAAGTGAGCCTGGAAGATGTGCAAACCGCACTCGCCGAATCGAAATCGTTCGTCTACGCTTTCGATCTCTCGTCATGGCGGTTCGTGGTCGATTTCCTCGCCAAGCTGCTAGTCGTGACCGCCGTGTTCGCAGACCTCGTTCTGCGTGCCACACTCTCCGCATGGAAGAACGACCGGTCGCTACGAGCCAGTACCGGTTCCGCAAATTACGACGCCACCGCCGCCGCCGCGACGATGGTTTTCGCACCGACGAAAATTAACGAGACGGGAAGTTAGCGGGCGGTGCGATTGCTTCGGCAACGCCAGATTCTAGAAAAACGGGTGCCGTCGGGTACCCTGGCGGAACGCCGAAACCTGAAAAACCGGGAGCCACGTACTGCATTCCCATTTCGCCGCCGTGGATTCGTTCCGGCGTGAGTGACCGCGTCTTTTGCTTTGGCACATCCGTCGTCTTGCGGAACGGCGTACGCTTCTTCGGCGTCGCCACTTCTACCGGATCGACCGCGGTGTAATTCCCTTCCATCACCGAACTGAAGATTTGAAAATAGTGGAACACCAATTTTGCTTTGTCGTTCGAATCGACACCAATGATGCTTAATTTTG
>JANXNT010000154.1 GCA_025353985.1 Limnoglobus sp. | reverse complement strand
CTTGCTGCCACCTTCGGCGAGCGTATTTCCCACCGGGTCGACGCGGCGAAACACGTTGATCCACGGGCCTGGGCCACCCGTGCTGAAAATCTCCACACTGTTACTCGGCGAACCCAGAATCTCATAGTTCGCCGATGGCGTAATCGTCACAGTCACCGCGCCCGATGTGGCGGGCGGACCGTAAGTATTCATTGTGAGATTCACACTCACTTCCGAAATCCCTGGCAAGAACGTCACACTGGTGTTGCCGCCATACTTACTTGCCCTTCGGCTCCGGAAGCCCGCGAATGACTCGACCGCATTTCGCTGCGGTCTCCAAAGCTTCAGTTGCTTTGTCTGCGCGAGCGATGTTTAATGCATGTACCAGTGGCTTGATCGGATTCTTCACTTCAAAGTACTGATCCTTCGTAAAGGCATACCACTTTGCGTTGTCGACATCGTGAATGAGTGTATTCACCGGCTTGGTTTTCCAGTCTTTCCAAAGCTCCTTCAACGGCGTCCCGGCCTTAGAATCTCGCGGGGCTTCAAAAACTCTACCCGTGCTAGAAACGAAGTTGCGATTCAAACCCGAACTCGTAACGAAACAGGCCGCCCCCACGTCGGCAGTCCAAACGCTCACCTCTGCCCACTTCGTCGCTTCCTCTTTCTTTACGTGCGGTTGCGAATCCCATCGCGTAATGCGAATCCGGTTCCCCTCAGGTTCGCTTGCATACCACTCGTACCGGCCGTTTTCCGCAGGAAGCAAGTCGAAAAACAGCGATTCGTGATTCCAGCCTGCAAATTGCAAAACCCTTCGGCTCAGAGCAGGAGCGTCTACCCAAAGCCCCGCTCGCTCGAACGCATCGCGACGAAGATCGCCTTCCTTGGGTGAAATTGGAGTTTTCAGACTGTTTGTCAGTTCCATCGGCGTGGATCGAATGAGTTTGTCGCGAAGAAATGCTTCGTCTCGGGATCCGCCGCCCCAAGGTTCGTTGTACCGAAGCGAATGGACCCGATTTTTATCGATCTGCCATCGGTGCGGAACCGATTTGAACGACGGGTTCACAATGTAAGGATGCTTCAAAACGACGTGCGGGCCTTTAAGTGCCAAGTCCTGGTATATAAGGGTAAAATATCCGCCGCGTTCCTCACAACGTGGCTCAGACCCGTCACCGTTTGACAACGGCGAAATATACACGTGACCTTCAAGGAGTGCGGCCCGAATCAGCGACGGTTCGGCATACACAGGCGAAATGCCTACTATTATGAGAACCGATATTGTAACTACATTACGTGCGGTGCGTAGCATTGGTTAGTCCTGTTTCCGATCGCAAGAATTTTACGAATCACAAAACATATTCAACCATTGTGACTGGAATTCACTTCGTTTATTTTTGTTCTGCTTGAAGCTTACGGACTATCTGGCAATGGTATACCGTTGTACTGTCTGAGTCCTTCTTCAGTATCCGCCGCGATTCCTTGGCCAGTTGGGTTTTGCCTGATCAGGAATCTTTTCTCCTGATTGTCTAGAACAATAAATCCTGCCACGGCTTGGTCTTCCCACTCCTGACGACTTGCAAATTTCTTTCCGTAACTCGGATCGTAATATACGTTACCGATCTTAATCAGACTGTGGTTAAAGAATAAAGACAGTGGATTTGCGACATTCTGCCCTGGATCGCCCCACAAGTCTTGTGCTGCTTCATTCGGCCCCCAAACGTATTGCCAAACGCCTTCGGCATTCTTTGCCATGAACTGATGTGGGGTTGCAGGGTATCGTGAAGCATTCACGAATTGATACATATTAGTTCCGCCCCCTTGTAGATCGGGGTTAAAGTACCAGTTGTTAACCAGCAATCGTTCTCGATGCCGAAAATCGCCTTCACCAAAAAAATTAACCGGCCGAAATTCTGCTAACTGCATCGGTGAAATGGCACCGGCAGCACGTAACGAATCCGCAAACAAGTACGCCCATTCGCCGTTATCGTAGACTCCATCGGCGAGCGGCGTGATTTCGACTTCGTAGCCATCGACGAGTACCATGCTCGATGCGATTGGCGGCACCACACGTGAGGTCGCTTGCTTCGTGGCTGTGTAATCGAGGCCCTCGCGTGCGGTGCCACCGAGGGCAAAACCGGGCAGCGGCGGCGGCGTCGGAATCGACTGCGGCGGCGGACCGGTCGGGTAGGCGTAGTATCGGCTCACCACGAACTGCCCCTTGCTGCCACCTTCGGCGAGCGTATTTCCCACCGGGTCGACGCGGCGAAACACGTTGATCCACGGGCCTGGGCCACCCGTGCTGAAAATCTCCACGCTGTTTCTCGGCGAACCCAAAATCTCATAGTTCGCCGATGGCGTGATTGTCACCGTCACCGCACCCGATGCCTCCGATGCGTTGACCGTCGGCGTCAAATCCACACTCGCTTCCGAAATCCCCGGCAGGAATGTCATACTGTTACTGCCGCAAAAATTACTTAACCTTTGGCTCCGGCAACCCGCGAATGACGCGACCGCATTTTGCAGCGATCTCCAAGGCTTCGGTTGCTTTATCTGCGCGAACGATGTTCAATTTATGCGACAGCGGCTTGATGGGATCTTTCACTTCAAAGTACTGATCCTTCGTAAAAGCATACCACTTTGCGTTGTCGACATCGTGGATGAGTGCATTCACTGGTTTGATTTTCCAGTCTAGCCAAAGCTCTTTCAACGGCTTCCCGGCTTTAGCCGGCTTGGCTTCTCGGGGAGCGAAGTAAACATTGCCTTCCTCGTTGATGAAAAAGCGGTCGTCGCCGTTGGATGTCGAGTAAAAGCGGCTCCCGAATTTGGCACTCCAAACCCCGTCTTCCGACCATTCGATCCGAACGTCTTTTTTTGTACGCGAAGAAATCAATCGCGTGATCCGGTTCTGACCATCTTCAGGCGCACTAACGTAACATTCGTATTGATTTTGCGCAACTGGCAAAATGTCATACACCACAAATCCTGCGTTCCACGAGTTGAGGCTTCGTGAAACCGTTCTTATCAACATGGGAGAATGTACGGAGATTCGGGTCTGATCAAACTTTTGCTTACGATCTGCGGTTTCTTTGATTGATGTAGATGCTTTACCAAGATTTCTGACTATATCTAAAGGATATGATACGATGTTGAATGCGGCATCACCAAATGGGTGATAACTCAGAAAATGGACCCGATCCTTATCGACCTGCCAGCGATGTAGGATGCTCATGTTTGTTTGTGCTTCCACGACGTCTGTCAGTTTTAGCTTGACCTGCAGGCCTTGCGGTGCGTTCAGCGGTTGGCTCAAAAGCGTAAAATTTCCCCCTGTCTCCTCCCAATTCGGTTCGCCCGAACGAATGTTCAACAATGGCGACACGTAGGCATTACCGTCTACGAGAACGGCCCGGATTATCGGCTCCGCAGCCACAGGCACCGCGTGTCCGGCGAGAAAGATCGTAGCGGTCACTGCCTGGATGGTGCGTAGCATCGGTCGTTACCTTTCGCGATTCCTAGCTGCCTCGCTAGCATTTGAATGCTAATGCTTTCGTGCTATAGTTTCAATTTTTACTCAGCAAAGCACATGTTATTTAGCCGTTTTGGTTCAGGTGAGATTTATGGCGGCGTTTGTGGCAAAGGACCACCATTATAATTTTTCAGTGTTTCCTGTATGTCTGCAGCAATATTTGGTCCAGTTGGATTCTGCCTGATCAAGAATCTTTTACCAACTGCGTCAAAAATAATAAAGCCAGCCACGGCTTGGTCTTCCCACTCCTGTTTGCTTGCAAACGTTTTTCCATAGCTAGGGTCGTAATACACATTGCCAATCTTGATCACGCAGTGATCTACGAACAACGACGCCGGCTCAGCGACATTTTGGCCAGGTAGACCAGCTAGATCCGGCACTTCTGCCGGGTTCCCCCATATGTATCGCCATTGATCTTGTGCATCCTTCGCCATAAACTCTTCAGGAAAATCTGGGTATCTCGACTTGTTCTGATATGGGTAATCCGCATTGCCACTCGTGAAGTTCCCGACGAAATCCCAGTTGTTAACCAAGATGCGTTCACGTTGTGGGGTGAGTGGCCCATTCGGTTCAAAAACAACTTGTTTCATTGGGGTTTGGCCAACTGCCGCACGAACCGTATCCGCAAATAGTTGAGCCCATCCGTAACAGCCACCATCCCTGGTGAGAAGGAGTTTTGCGGCAGTATCTTGCTCTTTTTTCGTCCACTCCTTGTAGTAGTGGAGCGGCCTTCCGGTAAACGCGGC
>JANXNT010000148.1 GCA_025353985.1 Limnoglobus sp. | reverse complement strand
GTGCCGATCTTCAACGCGCTAAATAACCGTGGCGAAGATGCCTACCTCGCTGGCGAACTCGACGAATACGGCGGGCATTGCGGGCGTGGCGACGATTATCACTACCACATCGCCCCGGTGCATTTGGAAAAGATCGCGGGCAAGGGCAACCCGATCGGCTACGCGCTCGATGGCTACCCGCTCTACGGATACACCGACGCCGACGGCAAAGTGCCGACCGTTCTCGACGAGTTAAACGGCCGCACCGAGACGGATGGCTACCGCTATTATTCGACGAAAAAGTACCCGTATATTAACGGCGGAATCCGTGGCGTCGTGACCGTTCGCGGCGACGGGATCGAACCCCAACCTCGCGATGCGCCGATCCGACCACCGGGACGCCCATTGCGCGGCGCGACGATCACCGACTTCACCCGCGATGATGAAAAGAAGGCGTACGCGATTCAATACGAGGTGCAAGGCAAGACGCTATCGGTGAAATACACGATCGGCAAAGACGGCACCTACGACTTCGTCTTCACCGACGGCGCGGGGAAAGAAACCAACGAAACCTTCCGTCGCCGCGAACGAGGTCGGAAATGAATCGGGTCGGTTCGCGTGAGTCGCTACGCTAATCCTCGAAGCGAATCAGCAAGTCGCCGCCTTCGACTTGCGTTCCGGGTTTGATGAGCACTTCGGCCACTTTTGCCGTGCGTTCGGCGTACAGGGTCGTTTGCATTTTCATCGCTTCCATCATCAACAGCTTCTGCCCGGCGGCGACTTGTTCGCCGGCTTCGACTAGCACTGCGACCACCGAACCCGGCATCGGGGCAGCGACGTGTTTCGGGTTGCCGACCTCCGCTTTCTTGCGTGTCTGAATCGCGGTCCCGGTGAGGCTTTGATCGTAGATCAGCACTTCGCGCGGCTGGCCGTTGAGTTCGAAGAACACGGTGCGTTTGCCGTCGATTTGCGGATCGCCCACGGTGAGGAACTTGATAATCAGCGTCTTGCCGGGTTCGATTTCGACGCTGACTTCTTCGCCCTTTTGCATCCCGAAGAAGAACGTTGGCGTCGGTAGCACGCTGACGTCGGAGTACGTGTTCAGGTGGTCGATAAAGTCCGCAAACACCTTCGTGTACAGCAAGTGCGACGAAATATCTTGCCCCGTCGGCTTGCGTTGCAGCTTCGGTTCGAGGAGCTTGCTGGCGGCTTCGAAGTCGGCGGGGGCGAGGCTCGCACCGGCGCGATCGGTCAGCGGTTTCTCGCCGCGGAGCACGCGGGCCTGAAGTTCCTTCGGGAATCCACCGGGCGGTTGGCCGAGGTACCCTTGGAAGAATTCGCGAACCGATTCGGGGAAGGAAATCTCGCGTTTGCCTGTTAGCACATCGGGCGGCGTGAGGTTGTTCGAGAGCATGAACAGCGCCATGTCGCCGACCACCTTCGAGGTCGGCGTCACCTTCACGATGTCGCCGAACATCGCGTTCACGGATGCATACATTCGGCAGACGTCCGGCCAGCGATCCCCGAGGCCCAGCGACTTCGCTTGCTGCATCAGGTTCGTTGCCTGCCCGCCCGGCATTTCGTGCAAATACACGTCGGCAGTCGCGGCCAACTGCCCCGCTTCGAACGGTGCGTAGTAGCGCCGCACTTCTTCCCAATAGAGCGCCGTCTTCTGAAGTTCATCGAATGACAGCCCGGTGTCACGATCGAGGTAACGCATACTCTCAACGAGTGCGTTGAGGCTCGGTTGAGCCGTCACACCGGACATCGGCGCAAATGCGCAATCGACGATGTCCACACCCTCGTCGGCGGCCATGAGGTACGACGCGATCTGCCCGCCCGCCGAATCGTGCGTGTGGAAGTGGATCTGCACGTCGATCTCCGCACGCAACGCCTTGACCAACTTCTTCGCGGCGTACGGCTTCAGCAGCCCCGCCATGTCCTTGATCGCCAGAATGTGCGTACCGGCTTTGACGAGTTCCTTCGCCAGCGACACGAAGTAATCCAGCGTATATTTGTCGCGCTTCGGGTCGAGAATATCGCCGGTGTAACAGATCGCGGCCTCGGCAATTGCATCGGTTTCGCGAACCGCATCGATCGCCAGCCGCAGGTTCGGCATCCAGTTGCACGCGTCGAAAATCCGGAAAATATCCATGCCTGCATCTGCGGACTCCTTCACGAACGCCTTCACTACGTTGTCTGGGTAGTTCGAATAACCCACGGCGCTGGCGGCCCGCAGCAACATCTGGAACAAGATGTTCGGCACGCGCTCGCGCAGCTTCGCCAGGCGATCCCACGGCGACTCTTTGAGGAACCGCATCGAGGTATCGAACGTCGCGCCGCCCCACATTTCCAAGGAGAAAAAGTCCGCGTGCCGTCGTGCGTATTCGGAGGCCACATGCACCATGTCGTAGGTGCGCATTCGCGTGGCCAACAGCGATTGGTGCGCGTCCCGCATCGTCGTGTCGGTAATCAGCAACCGCTTCTGATCGCGCACCCATTTCGCGAATCGCTCGGCACCGAGTTCCTTGAACGTGTCCCGCGTGCCCTTCGGGAAGCCGACCGGTTTCGCGGGCGTCAGTTGGCTGACGGGCACCACGTGGAACGGCACTTCGCCCTTCCCCACACCGAGATCGGGCCGCGGTTTGTCTTTCACTTCCGGGTGGCCATTGACGATGATATTCGCGATGTACGCGAGCAACTTCGTCGCGCGATCTTGCCGATTCTTGAACACGAACAG